>JAMXCW010000007.1:0-29019 GCA_024451685.1 Candidatus Bathyanammoxibius amoris
GCAATATGAAGATACCTATGTACTTTCAAACACGTTGCTTCCGTATCTAAATGATGGCCAAGAGCTTCCAATCTGGATAAGAATGTGTCTACTGAAGGAGGATGAGAAACCAAGAAAGATTTATATTGACTTAAATTGCGATAATGCAGAAGGCGGAACGGAAACAATAGTTATTATTCCAAAACAATTATGTGATGACATTTCCAGGAATAGTTAATCATGGGCCAGTTTAACCTTTAACCTTTGGGTATGCATCCCACACCTTCACTTTTCCTTTACAAAATATGGTATGAAAAAAAAGCTTACGCTACCGTTTTGACCTTGAATTGAATTATATAAGACTTACTGCGCTTCTTTTCAGAAGTCAAACGGAAGGTCAGTGGTCGGTGTTTTGTTCTGTCACCGCCCGGGTCTCGGCGTCTACCCAGTTCAGATAGTCTTCTGAGCCGCGGAGTATGGGGAGGAACAGTATCTCCGGGACGGTGTAGGAGTGGAGTTCTTTCACCCTCTTTATTATATCGTCAGAAAGACCGGTCTTTGTCTTTGCCATAATCAGGACCTCGTTCTCGTCGTTCACCTTTCCCTCCCAGTGGAATATGGACTGGACGGGTGAAATAAGATTGGAACAGGCAAAGAGCCTTTCTTCCACCAGTGTCCGGCCTATTTTTTGTGCCTCCTCCTGTGTGGATGCCGTTATCAGCACCACAGAATATTCTGACATTAGTTGGCCTCCTTGTGTTGCCCTTCTATTTTTTTACCCGCGATGGCGTTGGCCATTTTACCGGAGAATCTCATCACGATTGACCCGAGGATGGCCAGTATAAGTACGTATAGTAAGGTCAATGCCTGTATGTGATGGCTGAAGCTGCCTGCATATGTGGTGGCCACGGCGGCAATTACTATGGAAAATTCCCCCCGTGGCAGCAGGCTGAGACCTAACCGTATTTGAGCCCTGGTGTTCAGCTCGTAGGCGCGGCCCGCGAAAACTCCCGTAAGCAGCTTGAAGGGAATGGATATCCCCACCAGCAACAGCGCCCACCAGAAGACCTCACCAAAGGCGGTGAAGTCGGTAATGATACCAAATGAGACAAAGAATATGGCCACCGTTATGTATTGGAGGGGCGCGATGAGTTCCAGGGCCCGTGCCTTCTGGCGCGTCTCTGCTATCACCATTCCGGCAAAGAACGCGCCTATGGCCTCGGTAAGGCCCAGCATCTTGCCCGCCGACGCCGTAAGGATTATGATTGAGAACATAAGAAGAGCAAACAGCTCTGTAGACTCGACGTCTAACAACTTTTCGACGTATTTCCTCAGATACTTGCCGATAAACATGAGACCGCCGCAAAACACCAGAGCCTTCAATATCGCAATGGTAACCGGGGTCATCTCAAACCTGCCCACCGATATGACGCCCGAGAGCACCGCCAGGTATATGGCTATGAAAATGTCCTCAAATACGAGTATGCCCAGCAGGCACTCCGTCTCAGGATAGACGGACCTCTTAAGCTCCACGATGCCCTTGCATATTATTGCTGAACTGCTGATATATACAATACCGGAAAGGAGGAGTGAAGACGTTATGTCCCAGCCGAGGGCCTGGCCCACTATAAACCCGACGGGCAGATTAAATGCCAGGTCGTAGAATCCCGCGGTCACGAGTTTGTGGCCGTTTTTTAAGAGTCCCCCGAAGGAGAACTCCAACCCTATTAAGAAAAGAAGCAGGAGTATCCCTATCTGCGACAGGAAATCCGTTACGATCGATTTCTGGACAAAATTGCCCAGAAAAAGACCTGTCAATATGTAAATGGGGATGAGCGAGAGACGCAGTTTTCTTGCGAGAAGGCCGCTTAAGAAGAGGATGAAACATATAATCCCTATCTCAGTAGTTAAGGTATGTACTTCCATTGATTAATCCTTGGGCTCTTCCGCAGGTTTCTCAGGCGGCGTTTCCGGGGATTTCCCGCCTGTCTTTTTCACTGAAAATTCAACCATATTGACAAAGGTCTTTATCTGCTCGCTGGTGCCGACCACTATTAAGGTGTCATCCCTGCGTATTCTATGCTTGGCTATCGGGTTGGGGATCACCTTGCCTTTCCTTAAGATGGAGATTACGGAGACGCCCGTCTCCCTTCTTATGGCCAATTCCCCGATGGTCTTGTCTTCCAGCATTGACCCGGGCTCTACCTTTACCCACTCCATTGCCATCTCTTTCATCAACAGTTCGACGGCCTTCTCCTTTACCGGATGGAAGTATGTTCCGGCCAGGATGGAGCCTATCGTGCGGGCCTCTTCCTCCGTAAAGGTCGTCTCGGAGACCGGTATTTCCTTGTCTCCGGTAAAGCGATAGACCTCTCTCTCTCCGTTCAACCGGACTACGACTACTACAGTCTCCCCCGACTCAGCCTCTATCGTAAACTTCTTGCCTATCGCCGGGAGGTCAGTTTCTTTTACTTCTACCATCTCTCTCCCCCCTAATGAATTAAACTGCTTATTTCTCTGCTCAGAGCTACAAATTCGTCCAAATCCAGTGCCTCACCCCTTAGGCGCGGCTCTATACCGAGTTTCTTGAAAACACCCGGCAGTACCTCCCTGTCAATGGAAGGCAAGTCAAGCATAAGAAGGCTGTTAAGAAGTGTCTTTCGTCTCGACTGAAATACCGTCCTTACTATTGTGCTCAAAAGTTTATAGTCCGGCGCTGTCCTGTGGGCCTTCTCCTTGTCCACGTTGAGCGTCACGACGGCAGACTCAACCTGGGGCGCCGGCCAGAAGACCCCGGCGGGAAGGGTCCTGACTACGTGAATCTCTGAAAATAACTGCGCTATCACGGAAAGCACCCCGTATTCCTTTGTCCCCGGCTCTGCCACCAGCCTGGCCACTATCTCTTTCTGCAGGGTAAGTACCATCAGTGTCACGGGAAGCCCACCCTCCAGGAGGGCGATTATCGCCGGGGTGCTTATACAATACGGGAGGTTCGAGACTACCTTCAGTACAGACCCGCTCTCACCCTCAAGCCATTCCTGAAGACGCCCCTCTATAACGGGGTCTATGACCGCCTTGGATCTGAGAACGTCCATATTGACGATGTGTACGTTCTCGCATGAGTCCAGTGCCGCCCGTGAAAGGTCGCACAACCGCCGGTCTATCTCCACGCTCAATACCTTACGGGCCCTGTCTCCGAGGTGTTTTGTCAGAGAGCCGGCACCGGTCCCTATTTCCAGCACTATATCACGGTCGCAGATACCGGCCGTTTCCACGATAGACCGCAGGACATTTTGGTCCAACAGGAAACTCTGGCCTAGCCTCTTCCCGGGGAAAATCCCCCTCCCTCGAAGCGCGGCTTTTAGACTGGAAACCGTATCGGGTACGGCGCTCATCATGTCGTGGGTACGGACCATAGACATAGGCAACAAACCCTTCTTGCAAGCATGGCAGTTCTTTAGAGAGGTGTGGTCAATGCAGCATTCACTCCCCGGTTTAAGGCCGCCGGGACCGTGGCAAGCCTGTTCGCCAGTTTTATGGCCTCAAGCATAGAGCCGGGGTTGGCGGTGCCCCTTCCGGCAATGTCAAAGGCCGTGCCGTGGGTGGGTGAGGTGCGCACTATAGGAAGACCAAGGGTAAGGTTCACGCCACTGTCTAACGTGGTAAGGAGTTTTATCGGTATAGCACCCTGGTCGTGATACATGCAGACGACGGCATCAAATTCACCCTCGACGGCCCTGCGGAAGATTACGTCCGAGGCAAACGGGCCGTTGCACCCAACCCCCTCCTTCCGGGCAAGCTCCACGGCAGGCAGTATTATCCCGCCCTCCTCGGGTCCCATCAACCCGCCCTCACCCGCGTGGGGGTTAAGGGCGCAGACGCCAATCCTCTGTTCCGGCCTGGGTATGGCAAAAAACCTCTCCAGGCCGTCCGCCGTAATCATAATGGTAGAAAAGACGTTCGCTGTGTTCACCCTGTCGACGACCTCTCTCAGCGGTACGTGAATGGTCACGAAAGACACCCTCAGATTCCCGCCCACCATCATCATTACAACCTCGTCGGAGCCGGTGCGCTCTTTGAGCATCTCGGTGTGTCCCGGGTACGGATACCCGGCCATGCGCATGGCCTCCTTACTTATGGGAGCGGTTACGAGCGCATCTATCTCCCCGGAGAGCGCCATTTCTATACCCCTGAGGACGCATTTCACGGACACACTTCCCGCCGCCGTGTTAGGCGGTATTTCATACATTCTTTTCACGTCAAAAGGGTCTTCCGTGCCCAGAACCCGGACGCTTAGATTATCGCTCTCCATGTCACCCGGTGAAATCCCGATGACCCCGGCCGTCTCTTCAAACACATCTATTGAACCTATCAGGACGGCGTCAACCGTTTCGGGGCCTTTCGCCAGCGCTGCCAGCGCCTTGAGCGCCACCTCCGGCCCCACGCCGCACGGGTCACCCATTGTGATGCCAATCGTTTGTCTGTTTTTCTCGGCCATACTATTCAAACCCCCTGGCCTTGAGTGTTTCTATGGTAAGGCCCTCGCCCTGGGCTTCACCCTGCGGGGCCCCCCAGGGGGACTGGAGTTTCTTTATCCACTTACCCAGCATGTCTGCCTCTATGTTCACGCGGTCGCCGGCCTTCTTGAGGCCAAGCGTGGTGTTTTCGAGGGTAAAGGGGATTATGGCGATTGAAAACTTTTGAGGGGTCAGGTCCACTACGGTCAGGCTTATGCCATCTACCGCCACCGAACCCTTCTCTATCATATATTGAGTCAGTTCGGTGCCCGCGGAGAACCAGATGGTACACTCACCGGGCCGGGACTCTATCTTCTCCACGGTGCCGGTGCCGTCCACATGGCCCTGCACGAAATGTCCACCGAGCCGGTCGCCCACCGCCAGGGCCGTCTCAAGGTTGACCCTGTCTCCGGGCCTCAAACCGCCCAGCGTAGAACGTTTCAGGGTCTCGTGCGAGACGTCAAAACCTGCCACTCCCCCCGCAATGTCCACCACCGTAAGACAGACGCCGTCAACCGACAGGCTGTCACCGTTTCCCAGCTCCCCGGCCAACCCGCTCAGCTCTATCCGTAATCTCCCTCCCTGGCCGACGCGCGCAAGTTCCTTCACAACCCCCATATTCTCTATAATGCCTGTAAACACGGGAAAACCCCTCACTTCTTCGTAAAGCCCCCTCCAGGCATGGCGTGGTAGTGCCCTACCCGCTACAAATACGAAAAAACCTCTCTATCATTTTGCAGTGAAGCCGCCGTCGACGGGCAAGACGGCCCCGGTCACCCAGCTTGCCTCGTCAGACGCAAAATACAGGCACGCACCGGCAATGTCCTCCGGCCGTCCTATCCTGCCCAGAGGATGTTCCTGCAATAACTTCTTGAGTTCGGCATCGTAGTCACCAAGCCTCCCAATCGTGTCCTTGGCCATAGGCGTGTCAACTATCCCGGGGCAGATGCAGTTTACCCTTATATTTTTCTCCGCGAGGTCAAGTGCCATGCTCCTGGTCAGGTTCACCACGGCGCCCTTGGACGCGCAATAAGCGACGGCTTTAGGATAGCCGATAAGACCGAATACCGAGGCTATATTTATGATGTTCCCCCCTCCGGCCTTCTCGATCTCCGGCACGGCAGACCTGCTCACCAGGAAGACGCCCTTTACGTTAATATCCATTACGACGTCCCATCCGTCCTCTTCGGTCTCTACCGTCCCCCCCTGCTTGTAGTTCACACCGATGTTATTGACCAGTATGTCCAGACGGCCAAACGCCTCCACGGTCTGACTTACCATCCTTTCCGCGTCTTCGGCAACCGAGACGTCGCCCTCGACCATTATGGTCTCCCCGCCAACCGACTCTATCGCAGAAACGGTTTCCTTTAGCGGGCCTTTGTGCCTGCCCGTCACGGCCACCTTCGCCCCCTCCCTGGCAAAGAGGAGGGCGGTCGCCCTGCCTATGCCCGTGGCCCTGCCGATACCCGCACCACCGCCGGTAATCAGCGCTACCTTATCCTTTAATCTCATAGTCCCTCACCAAAAAATACTTGCGTAAATGTCACTGCCCGGATTCTATCAAATTTACCGCGTTTCCATAACCCCATAAACCACAAGAATCCCTTTGCTTTTTACTTTGCCGTATAGCCGCCGTCGACCGGCAGAACCGCTCCCGTTACCCAACTTGCGCCGTCAGACGCGAGATACAGACACGCATAGGCAATGTCATCGGGCCGGCCGATCCTGGCAATGGGGTAATCTTCCAATATCTTCTTCACCACAGTCTCGTAATCACCATGTCTCTCTATCCATTCCCTGGCCATCGGCGTATCAACTACTCCGGGACAGACACAGTTTACCCTGATGTTCTTCTCTGCCAGTTCAAGCGCCATGCTCCTGGTCAGATTTGTCACGGCCCCCTTGGACGCGCAATAGGCAAGGGCCTTGGGATAGCCGATAAGACCGAATATAGAGGCTATGTTTATGATGCTCCCTCCCCCCGCCTTCTCCATTTCCGGTACGGCATACCTGCTTACCAGATAGTCGCCCTTTGCATTGATATTCATTACAACGTCCCACCCGTCTTCATCCGTCTCAACCGTGCCTCCGGGTTTGTAATTTACACCGGCATTATTGACCAGGATATCTATCCTGTCGAACGCCTTTACGGTCTGGTTTACCATCTCTGCCGCATCTTCCGCCGCCGAGACGTCTCCCTCCACCATTATGGCCTTTCCGCCACTGGATTCAATCGCGGACACGGTCTCTTTCAACGGTTCCTTGCGCCTGCCCGTAACGGCCACTTTCGCCCCTTCTTTCGCGAAAATGAGGGCAGCGGCCCTGCCGATACCCGTGCCGCCGCCGGTAATCAGCGCCACCTTATCCTTTAATCTCAGGGTTGCCTCCTGTATAGGGCGACTAAGCAAACGCCTTTACTTAAGCCCTTCTGCTAAACGCAACTGCCTTAAAATAGAAAAACTTCAAATCAGCTCTGCCAGTACGGTCAGACCCGCCACCACCTTCTGGCCCTCTTTGACCCTCACCCGGACTTTCGTGCCTTTGGGGATGAAAAGCTCAAGCCTCGAACCGAACTTCACCATGCCAAACCGCTGTCCCTGCTCCAGGCGGTCTCCAACGGTTACGGGACAGACGATTCGCCTGGCCACCAGCCCGGCTATCTGTTTTACCAGAAATCTGTTGCCGCCGTCCGCCAGCAGGCCAATCATGCTGTTCTCGTTCCTGGAAGAGGCCTCTTTCGTGCGGGCGTCGAAGAACCTGCCTTTCTGATAGTCAATAAACTCCACCAGGCCGCTACAGGGTATGCGGTTCACGTGCACGTCGAAAATCGACATAAAGATACTGACCTTGACGGCCTCGGTCTTTAAATATTTGCCCTCATCTACGGTAGTTACCTCGACAATCCTGCCGTCGGCTGGAGCCAGGAATCTGGACTCGTTCTTTATAATACCTCTCTCGGGGTCCCTGAAGAAGAACAGGACAAACCCCAGTGCCAGAAGAAGCACAAGGCCCGCCCAGTAAATCCCCGCTAAAAGAGAGAGCACCGCTCCCGCCAGTAGTACTGTGGTGAATAAGGTTAATTCTCTTGGCGCGTAGTTGGTGATGGGCATTCGCATTATAAAATCTTCGCGACGTTCCGGGTCTCTTGGGTCTCAGGGAGATTGGGCGGTTCTTCTCCCTCAAAGTAATAACTGCACCTGTGTCTGAGGAATTTGAGGTCTCGGGGCTCTATGGGGAATGAAACGCATTGCTTGTAACGGCATTCATATATCGTGCAGTTGTTTTCCCCGCCCAGGTATGGACAACTAAACATTATACTGCAGCAATCTCCACACCTGTTACACTCGCCCCTGCGAAGCGCAAGCTGCTCGCGTACATAGTCCTCCCGGAAGCGCATAAGGTAGAAGCGGCGGAGCTTGCCTATACCCTCCTCCAGTTTTTGTATAATATAATCTATGGCCATTCAGGGTTTATCCCGCAAAAGTCCGTGTTATTGGTCATGACAACACCGCCCCGGCACTTCGGAATAGACCCGGCCGGGATTACACAGGGGCGCGCCCCCGGCGGCGTCGTACCGGAGACTTAGACCGTGCTCTACCCATAAGTTAAGTCTATACAAAGGCCTTAAGTCGGATAATAACAGTCATGATTGGGGCTGTCAAGAAGGTAACGGGGGGAACGGCGCGGGCTGGCCTCTTCAACTACCACAAACCTTTCGCTATCAACGCCTGCTCAGGCGGGCCTTTAATTGCTCATATATCCTGAACTCTTTTCTTGCTTCCATGGTCATGCCCTTTTTGTGGTAGGCCATGGCAAGGCCGCCGTGCGAGGTTGGGTCGTTGGGCCTTATCCTTATGGCCTCTCTAAACTCCTCTACGGCCGCGTCGAACATATTCTTTTTATTGTATGCCAGGGCCAGGTTGCGGTGGGCCTCCGGGTGATTCGGATTGTTTCTTATTGCCTCCTTAAACCCGTCAATGGCCTCGTCAGTCATTCCTTTCTTCGCATAGCAGAGGGCCAGGTTATAGTACGCGGCGGAGTAGCCGGGCTTAAGTTTCAACACCTCCTCGTATTCTTTAACGGCATCCTCTATCATGTCTTTCTTGTAATAGGTAAGCCCCAGATTAAAGTGGCTTCTGACGTCGTCCGGGTTTATCCGTATGACCTCTTTAAAGGCTTCAACGGCCGCTTCCAGCCTTCCCGTCTTGTAGTAGTTTACGGCCAGGCTGTACTGGGCCTTGGCGTCATCGGGGTTTATCCTTACAAGTTCAACGTATTCGGCAATCGCCTCCTGCACCTTGCCGCTCTCGCTATAGGCGGAGGCGAGAATGTAATGGACCTCTGCGTCTTCAGGGTTAATCGCCGCAACTTCCCTGAACTCCCGTATTGCTTCTTCCAGCAGGCCCTGCTTGTTGTATATAAACGCCAGGTTTCTGTGTGCGTCCAGATGACTGGGGGCAAGCCTTATGGCCTCTCTATATTCCAGGATAGCGTCCTCCATCTCCTCTCTCTTCTCATGGATAAGCCCCAGATGGTAGTGGGCCTCGACGTTTCCGGGATTTATGCCTATGGTCTTTCCAAAGGCTTCAATGGCTGCGTCCATCATGTCTTGCTCGTAATACATCAGGCCTAACCGGTTGTGGACTTGAGGGTTACCCGGGTTAATCTTCAACACCTCTTCGTATTGTGTTATGGCCTCCTCCACCATATCTTTCTTTTCATAGGCGTCACCCAGGCAAATCCTGGCGTTGACGTGGTTGGGGTCAAACGCTGCGGCGTTTTCAAGGACGTCGATGGATTTGTCCAACCGGTCTCTCGTGTAGTAGAAAACGCCCATGCTAAAGAGCCCCTCTGCATCCTTTTCTCTGATTAACAGATCCTCGAGTTTTTGATAGCCCTCTTCACCGGGCGTGTAATCGTCTATGAAGTCGTCTTCCAGGTAGGCATCATATATACTGAGTTCCTTTTCCTTCCTGGTGACTAACTCGTTCCCGACCATTTCGGTCAGGGCATCATTCCAATTGGCCTTGCTCTCCGGGTCCCCCTCAAAAGTCGCCTGGAACAATTTCTTGACCACGCTCTCCTTATAAGTGTGGATGAAACAACTGCGAAGCATCTTCAGTAAACCGACGACAGTCTTGCCCCCGCTACTGGCGTTTTTATAGCGGACCTTCATCTCCGGCAGGTCCACAGCAACAGAGCCCGGCGTACGATTGTAGGCGGTTGGCGACCAGTCCCTGTCCAAACTGCTCGCCAGGGCCTCCTCCTCCTCGGGCGTCAGGTCGCGAAGCTCGATACGCGTCCGGTCGTCGAATTGCATCAGGAAGGAGGGCTCGGTCTTCTCTACCAGCTCAAGTGGGTCTCCGCCACGGCAGGTCGCCAATACCGCAAGGGCGCCGGCGTTTTTTTTCAACTGCTCTATCAGCATTGCAATGTCGACCTTCTTAACGTACTTATCCAGGTCGTCGAGGAATAAGAAGACCTTTTTCTTTCGCAGATAGCTTATTGCTTTCAGCTTGTTCTGGGGGATTGTATGGTGTTTTGGGGCCAGAACCACGTAGCCATTCATGCCCTTAACCGCTTCATATACAGTACGTGTCTTGCCTGAACCGGTCTTACCGACCACCAGCACCCTCGGTTCAACCCCGTCCAGGAGACTAACCAGGTACTCGTCACTCTCCCTCGGTATGTGGTGCTCTCCGTTTTTATATTTCTCGATACCCAGGTCCTCCGGCGTCAACTTGTCGACCGGGATGCGCAGGGCGTCTTTTCTAAGCCTGCCGCGTTTGCCCGCGGCCCGCGCGACAAACGCCGCTATTATACCCCCGATGACCAGGACGGCGGCTATCACCAGCAGGTAGTACGGATTACTGAATATCTCATTGAGAAGCGAACTAACATCCGGGAGCTTATCAGGTATCGGGATCCGGTCCAGGACGCTGCTCGTGGGGCCGGACGGACGCCCCGCAGGCGCTTCCGTCAATGCCTCCAGGACGTTCAGTTGTTTAAGTAGTAATGAAATCAAGGTAACCAAAGCACCTTCCTTGTATGACGATTAGTTGCTTTCGAGATGTATCAAGTCAAACATCATGTCATCAGACGCCGCGATGACCACGCATCCAATCTAATAATCCGGGAGGCTCATTGCGGCTTCATGTCGTCGCGCCTCGGCCATGCCAGAAATTCTTATGTAGCCAGTCTTGTAGTTAGTCTCCACGACCTGCCTCCCTACCATCGTGGCTAAACTTAGCGTCTTGGGATACAAGAGTCAATAAAAAACAGTGCAGGAAATAAATTATTTGATTTTAAGGGGCAGGGAAGTAGAATGTCATGTGCCCAAAAACCATCTACAACATTTCAATTAAACAGCTTCTGTCTATAGAAGAAACTTCAAAGCGGCTTCTTTTAGAGGGGCAGAGAAGGGAAGGGATAGAGAAACCATGAAAATAACCTTAAGCGTAATTAAGGCCGATATAGGCAGCATCGGCGGCCACATTAAACCCAGTCAGGCTGTTTTGAAGGCGGTCAGGGACCACATAGCAACTGAGGGAAAGAAAAAGATAATCGACATGTTCATCAGTCATACCGGTGATGACGTGGCCATTTTAATGACGCACACCGGTGGAACGGGGAATGAGGGGATTCACAAAATGGCCTGGGACGCCTTCGTGGCCGGCACAAATGTGGCGAAGGCGCAGGGGCTGTACGGCGCCGGTCAGGACCTGCTTAAGGACGCCTTCTCCGGCAACGTAAAGGGCATGGGCCCGGCGGTTGCGGAGATGGAGTTTGAAGAGAGACCGAACGAACCCTTCCTGTTCTTTGCGGCGGATAAGACTGAACCCGGGGCGTATAACCTCCCCCTGTTCTTAGGTTTTTCAGACCCCATGTATTGCCCGGGGCTTATGCTCAGCCCTTCGATGGCCGACGGTTTCAAGTTTGTAATAATGGACGTGAACTACACCGAGGGTGACCGCATAATAGAGCTGAACACGCCGGAAGATTATTATGACATCACCACACTTCTAAGAGATAACTCAAGATTCGTTATCGAGTCGATCTGGTCGAGACATACCGGTGACCAGGCGGCTTCCGTGAGCACATCGAGGCTGAGAAACATCGCAGGTAAGTATACGGGCAAGGACGACCCCGTTCATCTTGTGCGCGTGCAGTCTCAGTTCCCTGCGACCGGTGAACTGCTTTCACCGTATGCCATCGGCCATTACGTGGCAGGGACGATGAGAGGGAGCCATAACGGCCCCATGATGCCCTGTAAACAGAACTGCACTATCTCCTTCTTTGACGGGCCAGCCGTGGTTACCTGCGCCGCCTTCTGTGTGCATAACGGGAAGCTTACGGAGCCGGCCGACGCCTTTGACCATCCGTTCTGGGACTGGTCGAGAGAACAGGTCTCGCAGAAGGCGCTGGAAATAAGACGTCAGGGCTTCTCCGGGCCTGCCATGCTGCCGTACGACGACCTCGAATACGGCGGCATCGTTGAAAAGATGAAGAAGCTTGACGGGCAGTTTACGGTAAGATAGGAGAAATAAAACACGGGTTCCGGTACAGTACGTTCTACAATACTATAAGGCCAATCTCAAAGGGTGTTAGGGAACAAATAATTCTCTAACGCCCTTTTCCTTTTAATATCTTCTTTGACAGTTCCTTGAGTGTGTCTCTCATCTCTGGCAGTTTCCTGAGCAGGGCCTGAAGACGTTTTTCTTCCATAATGGGCTTGGCCGGTGAGCCCCACACAACGGAGCCGGGCGGGATGCTTTTATAGACGTTCGCCCCGCCGCCGACGGTTGAGCCGTCGCCTATCACCGCGTGGTCCGTTACGCCCACGTCCTCTGCAAGCATCACGTTCTTGCCGATAACCGCCCCGCCGGCAATCTTCGCATACGCAATGAGCATGGAGTCTTCGCCGATAATCACGTTGTGGGCAATGTGGGAGTGGTTGTCTATTTTAACGCCACGGGCTATTACGGTCTTGTCCATAGTGGCACGGTCGATGGTCACGTTACAACCTATATCAACGTCATCCCCTATCTCCACAGTGCCGACCTGGGGTATTTTCACGTGGCGCCCGTCCTCCCGAAGGTACCCAAAGCCGTCGCCGCCTATGATGGTCCCCGAGTGGACGGTCACGCGCCTGCCTATCGTAACGGATTCTCTTATCGAAACCTGCGGGTATATAACCGTGTTATCGCCTACCCTGGCGTTTCGTCCCACGTATACCAGGGGATATATGGTTACACGCTCGCCAATCACCACCCCCTCTTCAACGACACTATAGGCACCGATAGACGTATCCTTACCCACCACCGCCTTTTCAGAGACAGACGCCTGCGGGTGGACGCCCGCGGGTTGCGCGGTGTTCTCTTTGGCTATTACCTGTAGAAACTTTGTGAAGGCCAGGAACGGATTATCCGTGACTATCAGCGGCTTGCCCAGCTCAGGCAGGTTCCTGTGCGCGACCAGAGCGACGGCCTTAGAGGTCAGTGCCTTACCCACCAAATCTTCCCCCTTGACAAGGCTTATGTCTCCCGGTCCCGCCCCCTCCAGGCTTCCGGCCCCAGTGATAGTGACGTTACCGTCTCCTACCAGCGTGCCGCCCGTGATGGAATGTATCTGGCTTAGGCTATATTCCACAAGCTGGATCCTTTTTATAATAACGCGTCGCCAAAAGGCTTATGGCAAATACTATCACACGCCTCCCCAGGTGGTCAAACCCAATTTTGTATTGACAGGATTGGTTGACTGTTGTTAAGTGTTGCGAGGTTTATTTTTTTGTTATGACACGTCTTACGCCAGAATAAATAGAGGGAGGCCTGCTTCCTGTGGAGACAAAGACGCGTGGGATAAACTTCCTGTGCGAGGAGGCGGTACGTCTTGGCGCCACGGAGGCAAAGATGATACCGGTTTCCAGCATAGTGGTAGAACCGTGGGTCCAGATGAAGTGTCGCTTTGGCTGTTCTCACTACAATAAGTCAAAAACATGTCCCCCCTTTGCACCCAGTTATACAGAGACCCGGAATATTCTTGAGTGTTACAGCCACGCCGTACTGATAGAGGGCCAGCCCCCCGGGAAGGAATTCAAGGAGATGCTCCTGAAACTGGAGCTTGAGGCCAGTGTCGCGGGCTTTTACAAGGCATTTGCCATGAGCGCCGGCCCGTGTCCGCTGTGTCCCGAGTGCCCTGAAGATGAGCCCTGTCTGCTGCCCTATCATGCAAGACCCTCGATGGAGGCCTGTGGAATAGATGTCTTCCAAACGGTGAGAGACAATGGACTTGAGGTACGTTTCCTCGAAAAAAAGGGCACTTACGTAAAATATTTCGGTCTTATCCTTCTAGAATAGCTGGACGTTCATATTTTGCTTGACAACGGGAACATACAAGAATAAAATTTAACAAATTTGAAGGTGCCGGGGTTTTGCGTAAGTATATAGCTGACACTATTATATGAGAGCCAAGGGAAGAATCTTTGACTTCTAAGGGGCCATGCGCTCTTCCTCGCCCTGCCTTAATCTTTCATCAATACCAGGGATTTTATGCCTAATCCGAAAAGAAGACATAGCGGATCCAGGAGGGGTAAAAGACGCTCTCACGATAGTCTTCTTACCCCGAATATTCCGAGTTCACAGAGGTTGCAGCGTACTTCCGGAACCCTGTCAAAACGTTTTATATGTCCTCAATGCAAGCAGGTAAAGACGTCTCACGCAATCTGCCACAACTGCGGATACTACAACGGCAGGCAGGTCGTCGCCGTGGAAAGGGTGTAGCATGCGCATAGCAGTAGATGCAATGGGCGGTGACAAGGCACCCAAAGAAATAGTCAAGGGGGCGGTTCAGGCGGCAAAAAAGTTCAAGGGGGATGAAATAATACTTGTCGGCAATGAGGCCGAGTTGAAGAAGCTCATCAAAACTTACCCCCCCCACTTTCTGACCAAACTGGATAACGTATCCATCAGGCACGCTTCTCAAGTAGTGGGTATGGAAGAGCCGGGTGTGGCCGCTCTCAGGAAGAAGGCCGATTCGTCCATTACCCGCTGTGTTGAGCTGGTGGCAAAGGGAGAGGCTGACGCAATTGTCAGCGCAGGCAACACCGGCGCCGCAGTAGCCGCCAGCAGCATGCGCTTACGAATGCTTAAGGGGGTGAAGAGACCCTGCCTGGCCGCCACTATCCCGACGCGTTATGACGGCTGCCTCATAGCAGACATAGGGGCCAACCTCAAGTGTAAGCCCTTACATCTCTCACAATATGCGGTAATGACCTCGGTTTTCAGTAAATACGTCCTCGGGATTAAAGAGCCGCGGGTTGGTTTGCTTAATATTGGCACTGAGCGTAGCAAGGGAAACGACCTGGCCAAAGAGACCTATGACATGCTGCGCCGGACGAACCTGAATTTCATAGGCAACTCGGAAGGCCTGGACATCCTGGAGGGGAAATTTGACATAGTCGTCTGTGACGGATTCATGGGTAACGTGCTCATAAAGTTTGCTGAAGGATTTGCCGAGAGCCTTATGCATGTGCTGAGGTCCGAGGCGGCGCGGGAAGTACGCACAAAGATAGGGCTGAAACTCTTGAAGCCCGCCCTCAAGAAGATGCGGAACAGAATGGACTATTCCGAGTACGGAGGGGTCCCTTTACTTGGAATAGAGGGTATCTGCATCATCTGCCACGGCAGGTCGGATGCCAAGGCGATACATAACGCCATAAGGGAGGCGCTGCAGTTTGGCAATAATCACGTAAACAACCACATCGTCTCCGAGCTGGAGGCATGTGGCATTTATGAGAACGAAAGCACTGTCGTAGAATAAACACTGAGGGGTAAAACGTTAACACAAGGTATTTCTTCTTGTAAGGTATGACATGAAAAGAAACGGCAGATGTCGCGTTAAAATTGCAGGAATGGGTTCTTACCTCCCCCCGAAGAGGCTAACAAATAAGGACCTGGAAAAGATGGTGGATACCAGTGATGAGTGGATAATGAAACGCACCGGCATAAAAGAGCGCCGCATAGTTGAAGACGGGGTGGCCTCCTCAGACCTTGCATCCAGGGCCGCCATGAAGGCCCTGAAAGACGCCAAGGTCTCTCCCAAAGACGTGGAACTCATCATCACTTCTACCATTACACCGGACAACCTCTTCCCGTCAACCTCATGTTACGTACAAAGTCATATCGGCGCAAAGAACGCCGGGGCCTTTGACGTCCTTGCCGCATGCGCGGGGTTTATATACGCCCTTTCTATAGGAGAGAATTACGTCCGTTCAGGGATGGCGAACAACGTGCTGGTTATCGGCGCGGAATGTCTCTCGAAGGTAACGGATTATACGGACAGGACTACCTGTATCTTGTTCGGCGACGGGGCAGGGGCGGTTTTGCTGCAAAGGGCGAGCAGGCGGTTTTCCTCCGAGGTTATATCGACCCATCTTGGCGCAGACGGCAAACACACCGACGTACTAACGCTGCCCGCCGGCGGGTCAAAGATACCCACCAGCTCGAAAAGCATAAAAGAAAGACTCCACTACATAAAGTTCCGTGGAAGGGAAGTGTTTAAGCTCGCGATAAGTAACCTCACCAAGGTTATGAGAAAGACCATCGACTCTTCAGATTATAATGTCGACGACTTCAGCCTGTTTATACTCCACCAGAGCAATTTCCGCATCATCGAAGCCACCATGGAACGGCTGAAAATCCCGCCGGAGAAGATGTTCTTCAATATCGACAAATACGGAAATACGTCCTCCGCATCCATCCCCATTGCCCTGGACGAAGTGAAAAAGTCTGGAAGGCTAAAACGTGGAGACCTCGTCCTCCTGGCCGCGTTTGGCGGCGGGTTGACCTGGAGTTCCTCCATAATTAAATGGTAGGAATGACCAAAAGGGCCTTCCTCTTTCCTGGTCAGGGTGCCCAACACGTTGGCATGGGCAAAGACTTCTTTGAGCAATTCGCAGAGGCAAGAAATATATACCAGCGAGCCAACGACGTTCTCGGCTTTGACCTCGCCCGGATGTGTTTCGAGGGCGAAGAAACCGAGCTCTCAAAAACCTTCATTGCACAACCCGCCATCCTGGTAACAAGCATCGCCATACTGGAGGTGTTGAAATCTATAAAAGGCCCCGAGGTTACGGCATGCCACGCCGCGTGTGGCCACAGTCTGGGTGAATACACTGCACTGGTATTTGCAGGGGCGATTTGTCTGGAAGATGCGGTTGGAATCGTTCACAAGAGAGGTAAGTACATGCAGGAGGCCACGGCCAACGTCCCGGCCGGTATGACGGCCGTACTCGGGCTGGAAGACGAAGACGTAGAGGCCGTCTGCCAGGAGGCCTCGGCGCACGGGATTGTCTGTGTTGCCAACTATAACTGTCCGGGCCAGGTGGTTATATCCGGAGAGAGCAGGGCGTTAGAAGAGGCGGCCTGTATCGCAAAGGGTAAGGGCGCAAAGACCGTGTCTCTCAAGGTTGGTGGCGCGTTTCACTCACCGTTTATGGCTCCGGCGCAGGCAAGGCTGGCATCGGAACTCGAGAAGCTTAACGTAACCGTGGCAAACGTGCCTGTGGTCGCTAACGTAAACGCGGCGTACGTTAGAGAGCCCCGGGAGGTCAAGAGTTTGCTCGTCGCCCAAATCGTGAGCCCCGTGCGCTGGACCCAGTCAATGAGAAACCTTTTCAGTGACGGTGTAGATGAGTTTTACGAGGTAGGCCCCGGTAAGGTGCTGAGCGGACTACTACGCAGAATAGACCAGAATAAAAGGATCATAACTATCGACTCAGTAAATTCTCTGGCTGCGGTCGCGGGTGGGTAATTGTTGTTGTTATCAAGTATCAGGGAGGATTGGAGTCTCCGAAACACTTTCATAAGTTTGCCCTGAGATGTAGAGGTTTAGAAACTAACGTATGGGGGGCGGTTCAGGATTTGAACGGTCAGACTTCGGAACGGAGGACGTTATGAGGAGACAGGCAGTCGCAAGATTAATCTGCCTGACGGCCCTTGCCCTTTTTGTGCAACTATCTTGTGCGGGGTGTGGAGGCGGCGGGCTCTACGTAAAATGTTGGCTGGAAGATACAGCAACCGGCAAGAAGGTCCCTGCCAGATTTGAGATTAGTGACTTAAGTGGAACGGCCAGCGGCACTTGTATAGACCGGAAAGGAGACGGCTGCGTCCTTGGGGTTAATGCAAGGGCTGACTATGAAGTGTCCTGCGAACCCCTGGGGGCCTACAAAATAATAGGTTCAGGACGTCAAAATGCCTTCCCGGGTAGCAGTCTCATATTCTATTGCACTGAATTGCCGCTATGAACCTGTTCCACAATCATTTACAACTTGTCTACATAGATGTTCTTGACATGCCTATTTACATCGATTATAGTATGTCCCTTTAAAGACAGACATTATACCAAAAGGCCTTGTTTCAGGGAGGAACGCGGCGTGCCATCTGTGGCAGAGAGAGTAATTGAATTAGTAAGTAAGCAGATGGGGGTAGATTCCCAGAAAGTCACCCCTAAAACATCTTTTGTAAACGATCTTGGTGCAGATTCCCTGGACACCGTTGAACTCATTATGGAGTTTGAAGACGCCTTCGATATGAACATCCCCGATGAAGAGGCGGAAAAAATTCAAACGGTGGGGGATGCTATTGATTACATCGAAAAGCGAGAAAAATAGATGCCGGGGAAGAGGGTAGTAATAACCGGTCTGGGTACGGTTACCCCCGTAGGTTGTGACACTAAAACATTTTGGTCGAACGTCAGCCAGGGCAAAAGTGGCGTAAAAACCATTACGGGTTTTGACACCACGGACTTTGAGGTCCACTTTGCCGGTGAGATACAGGATTTTGACCCCAATATCTGGCTTGACCGGAAACAAGCCCGCAGATTAGACCCCTTTGTGCGGTACGCCTTCGCTGCCGCCAGGATGGCAGTCGATGACTCCGACCTCGATTTCGCGAAAGAAGATCCAAACAGGATAGGAGTCATCATCGGCTCAGGCATGGGCGGCCTCCAGGAAATTGAAGGCCAGCACACTGTTTTACTCAAACGCGGCCCCTCAAGAATCTCACCATTCATGATCACGAAGCTGATGATAAACGCGGCTCCAGGCTACGTAGCCATACACTACGGTCTCCGCGGCCCAAACCTGGGTGTAGTTAGTGCCTGTGCTACAGGGGCCCACGCCATTGGAGAGGCATTCAGACTGCTGCAGAGGGGAGAAGTGGACGTCGTTATCTCCGGTGGAAGCGAGGCGGTTATAACCCCCCTTGGTGTAGCCGCCTTCAGCACAATGAAGGCCCTTTCAACGCGTAACAGCGACCCGCAGGCCGCTTCAAGACCCTTTGACAGGGACCGTGACGGCTTTGTGCTGGCAGAGGGGTCGGGCGTGTTAATACTCGAAGAACTGGAGCACGCGAGAAAAAGGGGGGCACATATATACGCTGAGGTTCTGGGCTACGGTCTCAGCGCTGACGGTACTCACATGGCAGCGCCGGACCCGAATGGCAGGGGCGCAATCTATGCCATGGAGACTGCGCTGAAGGACGCGCAGCTTACACCCGAAGACGTAATGTACATAAACGCTCACGCCACGTCCACACCGCTGGGGGACGAGATAGAAGCCACCTCCACGGTCAAGGTCTTTAACAACTTTGCAAAAAAGGTCCCCGTAAGCTCCACAAAGTCCATGATGGGCCATCTGCTTGGCGCCGCAGGCTCCGTGGAACTAATTATTTGTACCCTGGCTATCAAAGAGGGCGTTATTCCACCTACAATCAACTGTGAACACCCGGACCCAGAGTGTTCTGAACTGGACCTCGTGACCAAAACAGCCAGGGAGGCAACGGTAGACGTAGCCATGTCCAACTCATTCGGTTTTGGCGGGCACAACGTTACTCTAATAGTCGGAAGATACGATAAATAAAGCTATGAGTCTCCGCGCCTGACGGAAATGTGCCTCTTCCATTCCCTGTCGTTACGGTCAGGAAAATCACGGCGATAGTGTACGCCCCTTGTTTCCTTCCGCTCCCTGGCGCTACATGCTATGAGTCTTGACAGGAGAAGCATGTTTTGCAGTTCCCACCCGTAAGGGGAGTGGAAATCTTTATCCATGATATATTCCGACCAGTGACTAAGTTCCTCGATTGCGTCTTTGAGATGTCTCTCGTCTCTCTCAAGCCCAACGTCTCTCCACATCAGGCTCTTAAGTGCATATCTTATGTCACCCAGATTAAGCCCCCTCTGCCTTCTTGCCTTCACCTCTATATTTATGGGGTGAGTCCGCGTATCGCCACTGGTTCTCCTTAGAGAGTCGGCAATCTCGCAACCCGTTCTGCTACCATGCACGACACACTCAAGCAGCGAATTACTACCCAGACGGTTTGCGCCATGCAGTCCTGTCGAAACAGTCTCTCCGCAGGCGTACAGGTGTTCGACATCCGTGCGGCCTTTCATGTCTGTCTTAACGCCGCCAATCATATAGTGGGCGGTGGGCCTTACCGGGATGGCCTCTTTTGAGATATCCATATGAAAAGAGGAACAGGTAGACCATATCCCGGGAAAACGCGCCTTCAACCTGTCTTTTGGTATATGTCTCACGTCGAGGTATACATGGGTGTGTTCTGTGGACCGCATCTCATGCAGTATGCTGCGGCTGACCACGTCTCTGGGTGCAAGTTCTGCCATGGGGTGATATTTTGGCATAAAACGTTCACCGTCTTTATTTATAAGTATGGCGCCTTCTCCCCTGAGGGCCTCTGTCGCGAGGGACCTCGCAGCGCCGGCAATGTAAAGGGTGGTTGGATGAAACTGTACGAACTCCAGGTCCTGCAGCGTGGCCCCGGCCCTGTATGCCATGGCCATACCGTCACCGGTGGCTATCTCGGAATTGGTCGTCTCGCGATACAGCTGGCCGCATCCCCCGGTAGCCAATATGGTTTCTTTGGCCCATACTACGCTTTTGCCCTTGCGCCTGTGCCACACTATAGCGCCACAACACCTTCCATCCACCGTCAACATGTCTATCACGAAGTAGTGTTCCAAGACGTTTATGTTGTCGCATTTCTGTATAGAATTTATCAGCGCCTCTTCCAATACCATGCCCGTGGAGTCGCCCTTGCCATGTAGTACTCTGGGGTGGCTGTGGCCGCCCTCTATCGTTAAAGCCAGCTGGCCGTCCTCGCGGTCAAAACACGTCCCGAGACCCGCAAGCGCCTCTATACTGCGGGGACCTTCCTTTATTACCTCTTCCACTACAGCGGGTTCACACAGGCCCTGTCCCGCCTCCAGGGTATCGTTTATATGGCTCTCGAAGCTGTCTTCGCGGCCCAGCACCGCAGCAACGCCTCCCTGGGCCCGCATAGTATTGTTCTCACCAAGCTTGTCCTTAGAGACTATGAGGACCCGGCCCGCCCTGGAGGCCTCCATGGCGGCAATCAGCCCGGCCGCACCGCTCCCGATTACCAGCACGTCTGTTGTTGAATACGTTACTTGCGCTGGCTCAAAGCCCGTCAAATATCTTCTAAACAGTTCCGGGTTTTCCATTTTCAGACATATTCTAATTATTACAACAATGTTTGTCAAAGGGGGTACCTTTTTTTCTTGACAAGTAAGTCCTTTCATAATATAGTTGTGCGGCACACTCTAGGAGTGAAGGTATTATATGTATCTTGAGTCATCTTAAGGCATTAGTAGGGTCTGGCCAGTTGGAATGCTTGATGGTTTGTGCATTCCACCCTGGATGTTGAAAATAAAAAAATTCTGTTTTATGTTTACTGCATTCTTAATCCTTACAGCGAGTATAAGCATTTAGTATAAGGCCGTTTCTTCGATTGAGTGGTTCTAGCGTGTACGGCGTCTCGCCTGCACAGAGGCAAAATTAGAAACCGGACTCCAGAAGGGGGAATGTCAGATGTCAATGCTTGTCATTGTTGCAATCATAGGTGCAGTTGGCGGTCTGTTGGTATTTATTGCAGGATTTGTGGGCGCGGCACCCTTTAGAACACTCGAAATAGAGCCAGGTGCAACACTTTCTACCGCGCAAATTACGGCAGTGATAAGGGTACTGAAGACCTATTTGACCTGGTCATTGGTCTTATTTGGTATAGGCGGTATACTTATAGTGGCTGCCTTCCTTGTAATGATATTTGCACTTATCTAGTCAGAGACGCGGTTTTTGTTCTTGCTAATAATTATTTCGCTGGTTAGGGGAAGGGCCTTTGCTTTTTAGCGCCCTTTGTTGCGCGGCCCTTCCACATCCCCTGCCCCCAACTCACTCCTGTTCTCCAGCTGTACAAGCTTACTATGGAAAAAGCTGGGGAACTATTTATTATTTTAACCGTGGCACTATAGGCGCTATGACCTGGAAGGAGCAAGGGTGAGTAGCACAAATGTAAAAGGGGAAGCCCCGTGTATCGCAGCATGCCCCATTAATCAAGACGCCAGAGACTATGTGCAACTTATTGCCAGGGGAAGGTTCGAAGACGCCTTCCAACTGGTCAGGTCCAAGAATACCTTTCCCGCGTCATGCGGCCGTATTTGCACACGGCGCTGTGAGGACGCATGCCGGCGCTCAGCCGTAGATGAACCCATAGCCATCGCGTGGCTGAAAAGATTCCTTTCCGATAAGCATTTTAGTCCACAGTTTAAAGAACCTGCGACTCAATACAAGGAGAGGATAGCCATTATCGGAGCCGGCCCTGCCGGGCTCACAGCCGCGAATGACCTGGCCCTCATGGGTTATCAGGTAAAACTCTATGAGGCTGGCAGCATCCCCGGTGGTATGCCTGCCAATGCACTGCCCTTCTACAGGCTGGACAGAAAAGCGGTGGAGAAGGATGTGGAATCCATACTCTCTCTGGGCATAGGGCTGGAACTTAATCAGGTCTGTGGAAAGGACTTCAGTATTGACCAGCTCAAGGAGGAGTTCGACGCGGTCCTTATCGCGGTGGGGTTCCAGAAGGGGAGAGCTGTCCCAATCCCGGGGGTAGAGTTGTCAGGGGTTTTATTGGGATTGGACTTCTTGGTGGACATAGCGGCTGGCAGAGAGGTTACTTTAAGTCAGAAGGTGGTAGTCGTCGGAGGGGGATGCGTGGCTACCGATGTAGCCAGGGCGGCACTGAGATTAAACTCCACCAGGGAGGTGCAGCTGGTGTGTCTGGAGGCCATGAAGGGCTGTAGACCCGACAACCCCAAGGAGGAGATGCCTGCCTGGATGAGCGACGTTATGGATGCTAAGGAGGAAGGGATCATCATGAACACCTCCTGGGGCCCCAAGAGGGTGGTGGGTCAGGATGGCCGGGTCACGGGTCTGGAGGTGATAGAGGTAAGCTCTGTCTATGACTCTGAGGGCCGGTTTAACCCCACCTATATTCCAGATACAGAACGCATTATAGAATGCGACAACCTCATCCTGGCTGTGGGTCAGGCCCCTGATATGAGCTTCCTGGAAGGCAGTCAGGGTTTTGAGCTGAACAAGAGGAAGATACTAAAGGTAGACCCCATTTCACAGGCCACCTCCAAGCCCGGGGTCTTTGCCTGCGGCGACATCGTGGGCCTGAGCGGAACCCTTATAGAGGCAATCGCCTACGCCAGAAGGGCGGCCCTCGCCATACACTGTTATCTCAGAAACGAAGAACTACACGTACCGGAAGAGCTTGAGCCAATTGAGGACCTCTCTTCTGACAGGATAGGGCTTATAAAAAAGGCGAGCCGCAAAAAAATGCCCATGCTCCCGGTAAATGACAGGATACGCGACTTCAACGAAGTCGAACGGGGGTATTCCCGCGAATTGGCCATGATGGAGGCCCAGCGGTGCCTAAACTGTGGTGCGGGTGCGGAGGTAGACCCGGAACTCTGTGCGGCCTGTCTGACGTGTGTGAGGGTATGCCCGTATGACGTGCCGGTACTGAACAGGGTGGAAAAGAATGCAAAGATAGGCGTTGACTGTCAGTCCTGCGGCATATGTGTGGTAGAATGTCCCGCCAACGCCATAAAACTCACTGACCCTTACGAGGACCAGGGCGTTACCACCCTCGAAAGGGCTATAGAGGGCTTTTCCGGGCCGGAACGTGGCCCGAGGATTATTGTGTTCCTCTGCCAGTTTGACCCTCAATGCTGGGACCTGGCATCAAGATTAGACCAGGCAAAGACTAATGTAAAAACAGTGCCGGTCTCTTGTATAGGGAAGATGGACCCGCTTCTCATCATAAAGGCGGTGGAAATGGGCGCCGACGGCGTCATAGCGGCGGTCTGCTCGCCGGGGGAGTGCCCGTATCAAACCGGACATGAGTGGGCAAAAAGGAGGTTTGACCGTTCGGCAAAGCTCCTCCTGGACATAGGACTGGAACCACAGAGATTCCAGTGGATTTCCCCGTCTCCCTCAGAGGAGTTCTTCAAGGCCGCGGATGAGATGTCGAGAGAACTGAAAGAGATTGGTCCTGTCTTTAAGTCTGGTTGACGGTGCCTGTAAGCCACATATAATCTAGAGAATTCGTCTTTTGAGAGGTGTAACGAGATGATAGTAGCTAAGCCTAAATCCCTGGAATACATAAAAGAACGCATAAGAGGCCGCAAGAAGGTGGCCGTTGTCGGATGTGGTGGTTGTGTAACGGTACGCCCGGTAGGTGGAGAGAAACAGGTCGCCGAACTCGCCGCCGTGCTGCGTGTATGGGCCAGGAAGGAAGGCCTGAACCTTGAGCTGAAAGAGGACACGACGCTCAGGCAGTGCGAGCCGGAATTCCTGGATGAGATTAATAAAGAGATTGAGGGCTGCGATGCCGCCATATCGCTTGCATGCGGTGTGGGGGCGCAGTGCCTTGCGGAGCGGTATCCCGGGACAGAGGTCACCCCCGGGGTAGATGTGGTGTTTATGGGGGCTACAATAGAGCCGGGGCTTTACTGGAAGCGCTGCGTTGGCTGTGGAGACTGCATCATCGGGGAGAACGGCGGCTACTGCCCGTTGAGCCGCTGCGCGAAGAGCCTTCTCAACGGTCCCTGTGGCGGCTCTCAGGACGGCAACTGCGAGGTTGACCCGGAAATCCCCTGTGTATGGCAGCAGATATACGACCGCTCAGAGGCCCGGGGCGCTAAGGAGGAAATAGACAGGTTCGTACCGCCAAAGGACTGGTCGGTGCGCCCGGCAAACCTTACGCTGGAGCATGCCCGGGTAAAGAAGGAAGAACGGGATTCTTAACAGGTTACAACGTTACAGACTCTGACATGAGATACTGTAGAGGGTTTTAAATGACGACAGGCAGCAACCTGGAAAAACTGCTCAGGGCAGGTAAATTTGTGGTAACGGCCGAACTCGGTCCTCCCAGGGGAGCCGACAGGACCGTTATAGAAAAAAAAGCGGCCCTCCTTAAGGGTCACGCCGACGCCTTTAACATTACGGACTGCCAGACCTCTGTGGTAAGGCTGTCCAGTATAGCCTCAGGGGTCATACTCATGGAGGCCGGCCTTGAGCCCATTATCCAGATGACCTGCCGCGACCGCAACCGCATCGGAATACAGAGCGACCTCCTGGGCGCGGCGGCACTTGGTATGAAGAACCTGCTCTGCCTCACGGGTGACCATACAAAATTCGGCGACCATCCCGCCGCAAAACCCGTATTTGACCTGGATTCCGTACAACTTATCCACATGGTAAAAACCATGCGGGATGAAAAGAAACTGCAGTCCGGTACCGAGATAGCCGTAGAACCCAGGTTCTTCATCGGCGCGGTTGAAAACCCCTTTGCCGGCCCCGTTGATATGAGGGCGCGCCGTCTGGGGAAAAAGATAGCCGCGGGGGCGGAGTTCCTCCAGACACAGCTAGTCTACAACGTAGAGAAATTTGCGGAGTGGATGAAGGCCGTCCGTGAACTTGGACTCCACAAGAAGGCGTTTATACTGGCGGGGGTGTCTCCCCTGAAGTCCCTGGGCATGGCAAGGTATATGAAAAAAAACGTGCCGGGTATGGACGTCCCCGATGAGATTATAGACCGCATGAAGGAGAAAAACACTAAAGAAGAAGGCATACAAATCTGCCTGGACATAATAGAACAACTCAAACAGATAGAGGGCATAGCCGGCATTCACATAATGGCTATCGAGTGGGAAGAGGTCGTTCCTGAGATAGTCAAGCGTGCCGGTCTTCACCCCCGCCCCACCACGTAACCCTGTATACCGCGCACTCTTCTGGATATACCATTCCCGTTCACGGGGGAGCCGGGGGGGCGATAAAGGAAGGCACTTACAGCCTGTAGCCACCGTATAATGACAGAAGCCAACAGCATAATTAAATTACTGAGAAGTAGACGCTACCGTCCTATGAATGCCGGAGAGTTGGCCGCGCATTTCAGGATTCCAGACGAAGAGCAGGACGCCTTTCGCCGTCTCCTGCGCGGCATGGAACTACAGGGCGATGTAGTCCAGATAAAGCAGAAACAGTATGCCATCCCCTCAAAGTTAAACCTGATGGTTGGCACACTTAAATGCAACCCCAGGGGTTTCGGATTCGTGGTCCCACTAAAAGACGGTGGCCCTGACGTCCACGTCGGGGGACAGGAGATGGGTGAGGCGATGCACGGTGACACGGTCGTAGTACGTCTGCCCAAGGCAACCGCCACGCAAACTTTTACCCGTGGGCGGGGCCGTGGACGGGGCCGCGGCCGCAGCCGCGGCTGGAGCGGAAGGTCCGCTTCCGGCCAGATAGTAAACGTGCTTGAACACGTTAACGAGACAATAATCGGCACCTTTGGGAAGACAAAGCGGCTGGGCCATGTGGTGCCGGACAACCCCCGCCTGTTCAGAGACATATACGTGGCGGACGCAGACTCGGCCGGCGCACAGGTCGGGCAGAAGGTGCTTACCCAGGTCACACAGTGGCCCTCCAGACACCTCGCGCCTGAGGGGACGATCGTCGAAGTGCTGGGACAAGACGGCGACCCGGTGGTAGACGTGCTCTGTGTAGTACACCGGTTCCAGCTCCCCCACAAGTTCAAGCCGGAGGTCGAGGCCGTGGCAGATGACGTATCACAAAAGATACCGGCGGATGAGTGCCGGCGCAGGCTGGACCTCCGAAAAGAGCGGATAATCACCATAGACCCGGAAGACGCAAGAGATTTCGATGACGCCGTGTCTATCAAGAAGGACCGTAAGGGTAACTGGCACCTGGGCGTGCATGTCGCCGACGTATCATTCTATGTCAGGCCCGGTTCCGCGCTCGACACGGAGGCAAGAAAGAGGGGCACCAGCGTATACTTCCCGGGGCAGGTCGTCCCAATGCTCCCCACACCACTTTCCGAAGGGGTCTGTAGTCTGAGGGAGGGTGAGGACAGGCTCACCAAGAGTGTTTTGTTAGAATACAGCCCGGAAGGCAGGTTGCTATCGTCACAGATAAAGCACACCATAATAAACGTCACGAAAAGATTTGCCTATAAAGAATCGGTGCTCATCATCGACAAAGACAAGGTTGTGCCGGAAGGAACTTCAAAGGAATTCGGGGAGATGCACCGCCTAATGGCTGAACTTGCCGAAAAACTTCTGGCCAAGAGGATAGAGCGGGGAGCGCTCGAACTGGACCTGCCGGAGGTCTCGCTGAGGCTTGACGAAGAAGGCAGGGTGGCAAGCGTTGAAAAGACAGAAAGAGACATTTCTCACAAGCTTATCGAAGAGTTCATGCTGGCCGCCAATGAGGCGGTGGCAAGGTTCCTGCACGAGAAAAAGCTGCCTTCTTTTTATAGAGTCCACCCGGAACCGGATAAGGAGGAGCTGTGGGAGTTTGCCGAGTTTGTCAACCAGCTGGAGGGGCTAAAACTCAACCCGCTCAAAAAAGGCGACCTCCAGAAGCTTTTGAATGGAATACAGGGAAAGCCGGAGGCCTACACCGTCAACCTCGCGCTGTTAAGGTCACTCAAGCGCGCCGAGTACTCGAGCGTCTGGGGCCCGCATTTCGGCCTGGCTATGGAGTTTTATACCCATTTCACTTCCCCAATCAGGCGCTACCCCGACCTTATGGTGCACAGGATGCTGGATGAATACCTTTCCGCCGGGCACAGTCCCAAAGAAATACAGGGCCGGTGGGAACATAACCTTGAAGACTGGGCCAGCCACTGCTCCTCTACCGAGAGGAGGGCCGAGGAAGCGGAACGCGAGATAACAAAACTAAAACTCCTCCGCTACCTGGAGGGCAGGCGTGAAGAAGTCATGGACGGGGTAATCACCGGGGTGGAAGAATTCGGGCTCTTCGTCCAGCTAAAGGAGTTCCTGCTGGACGGGCTGATACATGTCCGCAACCTCGCCGATGATTTCTATAAGCTGGACAGGAAGAGAATGGCAATGGTCGGCAGGCGGGGCAACGTCTACCGTATAGGCGACGAAATACGGGTCAGGATAGAGCGGATAGATTTATTAAAGAGAGAGGCCGACTTCGTCAGGGTTGATTGAGTCCTACTTGTTAGGCTGTTAAATACGACAGTCTTAAGCAGAGTAAACTCTGCCGCTACAATCTTAAAACTATGTAGTGGTCGAGCTTGCTCGACGTTCGTAGGGGCAACTCTTGCGGTCGCCCAAACAGGGCAGGCGCAAGACCTGCCCCTACTCTGCCACTACAATTGGTGTTTGTAGGGCATCCCCTTTTCAACGAATGAAACCTCGTTGTCTACCGTGTAGATTGACTTGACATTCTGTGGGGGTGAAACTAATGTAGGGACAGGGCTCATCCCTGTCCGCAGACAGCCACAAGGGCTGTCCCTACAAAAATAGATTCTTCGCTAACGCTCAGAATGACAGCAAATTAACAATTGGGGGAGGTAACAATGCACATCAAATTTCGTCCCGTCGGGTATTTAATCCTCACCGCAATAATGGCCGTTATCCTAACATGCCCCCTCACAGCCCGCGCGGATAGTACTGCGGAATGGTACAACAAGGGTACTAATTTACTCAGGGCAGGCAGGTATCAGGAGGCCATTAACTGCTTCGACAGGGCACTGGAGATTGACCCAAAGTACGTCAAGGCATGGAACACCAAGGGTGCTGCCCTGAGCGGGCTGGGCAGGTATCAGGAGGCGATGGACTGCTACGACAGGGTGCTGGAGATTGACACAAAGTATGCCCCTGCGTGGTGCAACAAGGGTCTTGTCACGCGCAGGATGGGCAGGTATCAGGAGGCCATTAAATACTACGACAGGGCGCTGGAGATTAACCCAAAGTACACACATGCATGGAATGGCAAGGGCTATGCCCTTGCCAGCATGGGCAGGTACCAGGAGGCCATAAACTGCTTCGACAGGGCACTGGAGATTGACCCAAAGTACGCCAGGGCATGGGCAAACAAGGGCTGGGTTCTAAATAAGATGGGCATGACGCCCATTGAGGTGCTGGAATGCTACGAGAAGGCCCTCGCAAAAAACCCGAAGCACGTGCCAGACTGGAGTAAGGACAAGACACCGCTTGCAGAGACACCCGAATACAAACAGGTAAAGCGCGCGGTAGACGGCAGGTAGGAATAGGGCGTCCGTCGGATTGCAGCGTCCGAGTTTATCTC
>JAMXCW010000007.1:29119-84070 GCA_024451685.1 Candidatus Bathyanammoxibius amoris
GCACGTGCGACACAAGGTCGCACGCTACAAAAATTATGATTGTAGCGGTCGAGCTTGCTCGACGTTCGTAGGAGCGACTCTTGCGGTCGCCCAAACAGGGCAGGCGCAAGACCTGCCCCTACATAAAACTTATTTTAGGTAGATTGCCTTGACGCGCACCGCCAAACTTAAATTGGGGGAATTAACAATGCACATCAAATTTTGTCCCGTCAGGTATTTAATCCTCACCGCAATAATGGCCGTTATCCTAACGTGCCCCCTCACAGCCCGCGCAGACAGCGCTGTAGAATGGCTGAACAAGGGCGGAAAATTAGGCAGTGCAGGTAGGTATCAGGAGGCTATTGAATGCCTTGATAGGGCGATAGATATTAACCCCAAATATGCCCTAGCATGGTACAACAAGGGTGTTGTCCTGACGCGGCTGGGCAGGTATCAGGAGGCCATTAACTGCTACGACAGGGCGCTGGAGCTTGACCCAGAGTACGTCGATGCATGGTACAACAAGGGTGTTGCCCTGGGCAAGCTGGGCAGGTATCAGGAGGCCATAAACTGCTACGACAGGGCGCTGGAGCTTGATCCAAAGTTCAGCTATGCATGGAGCGGCAAGGGTGTTGCCCTGCGCAACATGGGCAGGTATCAGGAGGCGATTGACTGCTACGACAGGGTGCTGGAGATTGACCCAAAGGACGCACATGCATGGTACAACAAGGGTGCTGCCCTGGACGACCTGGCCAGGTATCAGGAGGCCATTAACTGCTACGACAGGGCGCTGGAGCTTAACCCAAAGCTGGCCTATGCATGGAGCGGCAAGGGTGAGGCCCTGGACGGCTTGGGCAGGTATCAGGAGGCCATAAACTGTTACGACAGGGCGCTGGAGCTTGACCCAAAGTTCAGCTATGCATGGAGCGGCAAGGGGTTGACTCTAAGTAAACTTGGAAGAAACCAGGAGGCTATTTCCCACATTAATAAGTCGCTGGAACTTGATTCAAAAAACAAATATGCCTATGCAAACAAGGGCTGGATTCTAAATAAGATGGGCATGACGCCCATTGAGGTGCTGGAATGCTACGAGAAGGCCCTCGCGATAGACCCGAAGCACGTGCCAGACTGGAGTAAGGACAAGACACCGCTGGCAGAGACACCCGAATATAAACAGGCGAAGGGTGCGGTAGACGGCAGGTAGGAATAGGGCGTCCGTCGGATTGTAGCGTCCGAGTTTATCTCGCACGTGCGACACAAGGTCGCACGCTACAAAAATTATGATTGTAGCGGTCGAGCTTGCTCGACGTTCGTAGGAGCGATTCTTGCGGTCGCCCAAACAGGGCAGGCGCAAGACCTGCCCCCACTACACAAACGGGTTGTTTTCCTTCTCTTCTTCTATGGTGGTGGTATCACCGTGGCCGGGGTATACGGCCGTGTCGCCGTCAAGGACGAGAAGCTTGTCCTGTATGGACCTGATAAGGGCTGCGTGGTCGCCTCCGGGAAAGTCTGTTCTGCCTATGCCACCCTGGAACAGGGTGTCACCTGAGAAAAGGACGTCGGGTTTCTTGCCAGAGCCTGAGCCGGAGCCTGAGCCTGAGTCTGAGGACGACCTGCCGAGGAGGCAGATACCTCCCGGGGTGTGGCCCGGCGTGTGGATTACCTCAAGCTCTATGCCGTCTATCCCCACCTTGTCCCCTTCTTTGAGCACTATATCTGCGGGCGGTGATTTCAGCAAAAAGCCTCCGAGGAAAGAGAGGTTCTTTTTGGGTTGAGTCAGACATTCCACATCGTCCTTGTGGATAGCAATTTTTATCTCGGGGAAGGTCTCTTTGACCTCTTTATTCGCCCCCATATGGTCGCCGTGGCCGTGTGTGTTTATTATAAGCCTTGGGGCAAGGCCGTTTTTCTCAATAAGGTCTATGATGTCCTGGTGGCTTCCGCCGGGGTCTATGATTATCGCCTGTTTTGTATCTTCATTTATGACGATGTAGCAGCAGGCTCCAAGCGGTCCGACGTTTAATTTCTCTATCTTCACCTAAAAGGGCCTTCCCGCCAGATACGCCTCAATCAAATCCTTTTCTTCGCACTGACTGTCTTCGCCCCAGAAGCCTACAATCTTTCGTTCTCTTTCGGCGTTTTCTGACGAGTCGGAGGCGTGCGCGGCGTTTCTCATCAGGTTGTAGCCGTATATGCTCCTGACCGTCGCGTCAGCGGCCTTTAGCGGGTCGGTAACACCCAGTATCGCGCGTATCTTCTCTATCGCATTTATTCCGCGATACAGGAGTGCAAGGCATTTAGCTTTTCCCGGTTTCTTTTTGTCCTCCGGGTCCTTTATGGTTGAAGGGTTTATCGCGGTCATGTATTCAACAATGCAGTCGAACTCATGCTGGGCGTTCAATTCCTTCAGATTATCCGCAAACTTCTCCAGCATCTTATCTTCTACGGTAAATGCTAATGCGGGTGAAAGTGCTTCACCAATTCTTTTTGCCAGGCTCGGTTTGAGTTTCTCCCGCAACATCTCCTTAACGGGCAAATAGAACGTCTCGGCACGCGCCACGTCCATGCGCAGGAGTTTTGCCCCCACTATAAACAGCCCCGCGCGGGAGAAAAGGTCTATTATGTTGCCCGGACGGGCGCTGTGTTTCAGGAAATTTTCCGGTTTTATGATTACCAGCGTGGTCTCCGGCTTCTCGCCTTTCGGGAATTTAACAATGTGTTCCAGTACCCCGCCGTCAGACGTTGCATACTCTGCCAGCAGGGCAAGCTGCTTCTTACTGGTCTCTTTATCCGCGGTGGTAAGCACAGCCGGTTCAAAGTATTCTACCTCTTTGTCTACCCCCTCAAGATAATCTCCGTAGGTGCCTCTTACCGTATCGCCCCTCATATGGTCGACGGACCCCACAACGTCTTCCTTCAAGGTCCTCACGGCATCAGGGCCCTTAAAGAGCATCAGCATTGTACGGTTGAGGATGCCAAAGCGGTTATCCCTGCGAAAGTAGTCATTTAAATATTTCAGAAAGGCCTTTTTAAGGTGTGGCTCTATATCCTGGGCCTCGATGATGGCACAGTAGCGGTCAACAAACTCATCGCTGGGCGCATACATCCTGGCCCCTACAATCTCCAGCTTCCCCATGGACAGGAGCCGTCCGATTATACCGCCTGTCCTGCTCTTGATAAGGCTGTAAGGCGTTATCAGCACATAGGCCAACTCATCTTTCATTGCCGTCCTTTGTAAGTGTAAATGTAAACAGTTTCGCTCACTCGCAACGTCTCAGGTTTAAATGAATCTTAACACACTTAAGAGTGGGCATCAACAGCTTATAGGAATGTCGAAGAGATTAGACGGAAGCTTTTTTACGGGCGTGGGGGTTCGGGGTCCTGGTTGATGAATGCAGATAACGTATCCGGCCGGGGCCCAGGAGGTCTTCCATGGCCAGTTTGAACTCGTTTGTAAGGGATACGAAGAATCTCTTGTTAACCTTTACCTTTGTCTTTTCCCCCTTCTGGTCCAAAACCTCAAGAACGACGGGGCAGTTACCACGGTAGCTCGAAATAACGTCCCTCAGACGGGAGAGCATCGAGTCGCTTATGGAAGAATAATCCAAACTTATAGCCGCGCCCGCTCTTTGTGTGCCGGGTTTCTTCTTCTCCGTGTTTGACGCCTTCTTGTCCGCCGTCCCCGCCTTAACGCCTTCCCCTCCGTCTTCTAACGAAATCAATGACGAGACCTTTATGGAGGGCCTGCCATTGCGTACAATAACCCTTCCTTCCACCAACACCACTTCGTCCTTTTTCAGTATGCCTTCAGCTTTCTCCAATTGCTTCTGGAAGAGAAGGGCGTCTGTCTGGCCTTCCAAGTCTTCCAGGACGATGTAGGCCATGGGGTCGCCTTTTCGCGTCGTGGCGAGCTTTAACTCCGCAATTACACCGGCAACCTTGACCACGTTACCTTCAGCCGATTCAAGAAGGCTTGAAGTGGTGACCGTGGAATGCTCGCCAAGTATTCCCTTCAGCTTGAGCAGAGGGTGGGAACTGACATAAAAACCAAGAACGCTTTTTTCCTGCTGAAGAGACTCCTTTTCCGTCCACTCCGGCGCGTCGCGCGAGGTAGACCCGCAGGCGGGACACACGACGGTGAGCCTTGCCGCAGGAGAAGTCTTCAAATCGGCCGTGTCACTGTTTTGTTCGGCGGAGGGTCGTCCTTTCGGCCCCGTTCCAGCGCTGTTGCCGAAAAGACCGAGCTGGCCGCTGAGGCGCTGTCGCCTCTGGTCCTCCGCGAACAGCAACTCGTGGTCCAGGATGCCTGAGTCAAGGTGCCCGGCACGGTGTCCGGGAAGACAGTCAAAACAGCCAGCCTTTATCAGGCTCTCTATAACCTGTCTGTTAACCAGTCTGGAGTCAATCCTCTGGTAGAAATCGTGCCGGCAGGAAAACCGCCCATCATCGTTCCTCGAACTCAAAATGGACTCTATGGCCTTGCTCCCCACGTTCTTGATGGCCCCCAGGCCAAAACGTATCTTCCCCTCCGCAATCATGGTAAAATTTTCCTGGCTTTCGTTTACACAGGGCGGCAACACCTCGATGCCCATCCGCCGGCAGTCTTCTATGTAGCTTACGATCTTTTCAGTATTCTGCATCTCACAGCTCATCAGAGCCGTCATGTACTGGGTCGGGTAGTTGGCCTTCAGATAGGCGGTCTGGCAGGTAATGACGGCATAGGCGGCAGAGTGGGACTTATTGAACCCGTAGCCTGCAAAATGCTCCATCAGGTCGAAGACCGCAACGGCGGTCTTTTCGGGTATCCCGTTTTTCATGGCCCCCTTGACGAACTGGGTGCGGTACCCCTTCATTACCTCAGGCTTCTTCTTTCCCATGGCCTTTCTGAGGTTGTCGGCCTCGTTCAGGCTGAAGTTACCTAGTTTATTGGCTATCCGCATTACCTGCTCCTGATAGAGAATTATCCCGTACGTCTCCTTCAAAAGCGGTTCAAGACTGGGATGGAGGTAGTTGGGGCGTTCTCTTCCGCGACGGCAGCTTATGAAGGAATCGACCATGCCACTCTGCAAGGGGCCGGGCCTGTAAAGTGCCATCATCGACATTATGTCGGTAAATTTGTCGGGCTTCAGTTTATTCAACAACTCCTTGAAACCACGGCTGGTCTCTACCTGAAACACCCCTTTAACGTCGCCTCGCGCGAGCAGCTTAAAGGTCTTTTTGTCGTGCATCGGCGCCTTTGCCAGGTCAACGTCCTCGCCGGTAATCTCCTTTATCAGCTTTACGGCCCTATCAATAACCGTAAATTTCCTCACACCCAGGAAATCGGCCTTAAGCAGGCCGATCTGCTCCACCAGCGTCACATCATCAAACTGGGTTGTTACCACGGTACCATTCTTTGCAAGGGGCACGTAGTTGGTAAGCGGTTCTTCCGATATGACCACGCCCGCGGCATGGACGGAGGCATGCCTGGCCAGTCCCTCCAGTTTGAACGAAATGTCGAACAGATGCCGTATCTTTTTGTCTGAGTTATATAGTTTCTCCAATTCGGGTTCCTGCTCCAGGGCCTGGACGAGCTTTATCCCCGGGGCGGGAGGTATAAGCTTCGCAACCCGGTCTACCTCGGCAAACGGTATGTTCATCACCCTTCCCACGTCCCTTATCGCCGCCTTGGCCTTCATCGTCCCGAAGGTTATAATCTGTGCCACATGGTGGTCGCCCCCGTACTTCTTCCGGGCGTAGTCAATTACCTTCTCCCTGCCCTCCGCGCAGAAGTCTATGTCAAGGTCGGGCATTGAAACCCTCTCTGCGTTCAGGAACCTCTCAAACAGCAGGTCGTGTTCAAGAGGGTCTACGTTCGTGATCTCTAAGACATACGCAACCAGGCTCCCCGCGCCCGAGCCCCGTCCGCTGGTCATAATTCCGTCTTTGTGGGCGAAGTAGACGAAATCCCACACTATCAGAAAATAGTCTACAAACCCCGTCTCCTCAATAACCTTCAGCTCATGGTCAAGCCTCTTGAGGACGTTATCGCTGATGGCCCCGTATCTTTTGACGGCGCCTTTCTCACACAGGGACCGGAGGTACTGCGGGTTCGCTATGCCTTCAGGCGAATGGAATCTGGGCAGGTGTAACCGGCCTAATTCCAGCGATAGGTCGCACGCCTCCGCAACGGCGAGTGTATTTTCCACCGCCTCCGGAACGTCGCCAAAGCGTTCAAGCATCTCTTCATACGACTTGAAATAGAACTCTCTTGTGGCAAACCTCATGCGTTCAGTATCTTCCACCAACTTCCCGGTGTTTATACACAGCAGTACGTCGTGGGCCTCGTGGTCGTCCTGCGACATGTAGTGTATGTCGTTGGTGGCTACCAGGGGTATGTCCAGCCGGTTTCCTATGTTTATCGCCCCCTCGAGAAGTTTCTTTTGCTCCGGCATGCCATTGTTTTGGGCCTCTATGAAAAAATTTCCCCTGCCGAAGAGCTCCCTGTACGCCGACGCGACACGTTCGGCGTCCCCGGGACGATTCTGCAACAGGTGGGAGTTTAACTCAGACTTCATGCAACCGCTAAGGGCTATCAGCCCCTCGGCGTGGTCTTTGAGTAAGTCTTTGTCTATCCTGGGCTTATAGTAAAAGCCCTCGAGGTATGCGCTTGTCGCCAGCTTGAGGAGATTCTGGTAGCCTGCACGGTTCTTCGCCAGCAGGGTCAGGTGGAAGATGTTATCTTTGGACTGCGGGTTCCTCTCAAAACGCCCGTCACGGGCAATATAGGCCTCATAGCCGATTATAGGCCTTATACCCGCCTGCCTGGCCTTGTTGTAGAATTCTATGGCGCCGTACATATTGCCATGGTCTGTAAGGGCAACCGCGCCCATTCCCTGGTCTTTTGCCCTGCTGATGAGGTCGTCTAGCCGGCAGGCCCCGTCCAGGAGGCTGTATTCACTATGGACATGGAGGTGGACAAAACCAGTGCTCATTTGCTTTATATACCTTAACGTTTATATATATGGGGTTGGTCACTAAAAGTCAATCTACATTTTGTATGTTTGAAATATCATAAGGAAAGCCCATGACTTAGGAAGTTGAGATTGTTTTTGGCCGTTAATGTATCTTTAACCACTGCCGACGCACGGAATTGGCCGGTGCAGGCAGGCAATGTCTTTCACGAAGTTTTCTACTTGAAATTCAGCGTCTGAGTTGATATTATTTCGATTCTAATAACCTTCCGAACAGATAATCAAGTTATTGGCGGAAGGGCGGTTGTCATGACATTCGTGTTAGAGGAGAGGTATGTGAGATGCGATATTCTGAAAGGAGAAGACCATGCTTGTAGGCCCTAAGGGACTCACCATCATTTCAATATTAATGGGGCTGGTGGCCATATTCAGCCTTGGCCTTGGAGTTACCGCTACCTCCAAATATCGCACTCAAAAGCATCGAGTTACGGAGCTGGAAGAAAAGATACTCCTTGGAAAAGAGGCTATGCTAAAGGTTCCCCAGTCGCAGCTAAAGGCCCAGGAGGAGGCGACGGCAAGGCAGGATGTCGAGAATCAACTGACAGAGGCAACGGATGAATTTGAGGCCCTGAAAGAGGAATTCGAAGTACTGAGACACGAAAGTGAGCTGCTCGCCGTAGGCAACGCCGCGGGAGGCAGGTTACTGCAACAGAGCGAAGAGGCCGTCAAGATAGCAAAGACCGAACTGGTCGCAGCAGAAGAAACGGCTGCCACACTGGCGGAAGAAAATAAGCGCCTGAAGAAACAGGTCGCCGCGCTAGACCTGGACGTGCGCGCCGCGGAGACCAAGATTCGGAACCTTACCAAAGAGCTCGGAGGCGAAACATCTTCCCTTTATGAAGGCACACAGGAAGGTGGGGAAGTCTCTCATCTAGGGTTTGGGCTGGCGGTAACCGGACACGAAATTGGCTCTCCTTCGGAACTTCCCGAACTCAAGCAAAAGGTTTCGGACCTCACCAGTGAATTAATCACACTGACCAAGGCTAAGGTTTCTGCTGAAAAGGAAGTTGCAGCACTTCAGCAAAGGCTGGCCGCGAGATAACCCCCACAAAAAAAGAGCCCCCATCGTCTAGTGGCCCAGGATGCCAGATTCTCAGTCTGGAGACAGGGGTTCGACTCCCCTTGGGGGTACCAATTAGAATTCTTGCCACGTCTTTTTTGCCGTTGGAGTACAGGTATCCCGCTTTAATACCAACGTTTCCGCCGCTTTCGTTTCTTCTTCTTCTTTCTTTCCTCTGACGTCGCCCGGTAATAAACGTACCACCTGTACACTATAACGCCGACTATAACCGACCCCGCAATCTTTGCTACTGCCTTAGCTTCGCTCATGCTTATCATTTTGCCACCTTCTGTTGTGTAGCTTTACACCGCCATGAACCGGCGTATTATAACCCATTTCAGGGACAGTCAATCTATAATCGGCACGGGGTTTGTTTCAGGGTGACCGTCTCTCTCCCCATCCACTTGAGATCTTCCTTGTAAAGTGAATGTCAACCTCCAGCGGCCGGCCATGCATTATTTGACAATCTGGCGTCTTATGGTACACTTTCCGGCATGGACTGGCGTGAAACTCTAAAATCCCTGGGCCTCAGTGATGCACTTTCCGGCATGGATTGGCGTAAAATCCCAAAATCCCTGGGCCTCAGTGATGCATTTTCCGGTATGGATTGGCGTAAAATCCCAAAATCCCTGGGCCTCAATGATGCACTTTCCGGTATGGATTGGCGTAAAATCCCAAAATCCCTGGGCCTCAATGATGCACTTTCCGGCATTAACCAGCGTTTTATCCTCATACTCCTTGCTGTCTTATGGATTATATTTTCTGTTGCCCTTGTAATCTATTCAACTAAGTAATAAGTAACAATTGTCCCTCGCGCGAGAGGAGGTAGAATGAAAATGGCTGAAGACAAGCACGGCTTTTCTTGTAGTTCTAAAAAAATAGGAATGGTTCTGGTTGGAGGCAGCATGTTATGCAGCTATGCCGCTCTGTTGGCGTTAGGGGGCTCAGCCGGGATAACAATATGGTTTCTTAGCTGGATACCGTTCTCTATCGGCGTTTATCTGAGCGGGAAAACTGTTTGTCCACGATTGCAGACTTGCTGAACGGTCATTTGTCTTCATACAGGACGCTGTAGACCTATCTACTGATAGGCATTTCCCCAATCCGGCTCGCTTCCCTTCTTCAACTCCTCTAGAATCTTCTTTGCCTTTGCGATGGTACGTCTGTTTTCCAGGACTTTTGAAGGGAGAATATCGTCCGACTGTCTGGAAATGTGTTCCAAGGTTTTCCTGGCCTCTTCTTTATCATTCTTATTCCAAAGGATTTTGGCCAGTGCTAACTGGTTCTTCAGCAGCTCAGGCCCTGCCACGACGGCCTTCGCCACATTGCTTTCTGCCTCACCCAGTTTTCCCTTGGATAGCTCAAGATCCGCCAGTAGCATATTGGGCAGTCCATACTCGCAGTCCGGGTCGAGCTCCGCCGCCTTCTTAAACAGCTTCTTTATCCCTCCGCCGGTTAGTCCACCCCTAAAAGAGAGCTTATTCACCGTCCTCCACAGTCCCAGATTGGCACCCAGCCAATAATATGCCTCGGCGCTTTCCGGGTCTGCATCTTTGGCTTTCTTGGCCCAACGCTGCCCCTCGTCAGTTAAGTCCGACAACTCATCTTTACCATTTGAAAAGTATGCCCCAAGCGTAAAATAGGCCTGAGCGAGCTTAACGTATACCCCGGAGAGGCTTTTTTCATCCCCCTTCGGGATTCCCTTCAACGCCTCCTCATATTTCTTTATCGCCGCATCGATGTCTTCCTTACCATTAGCCCCGGCCCGTTTCCCATATAATTCATCTCCTTGCTTCACGGTCTCCTGCCAGTCTGCAGCAACGCTAATAAACGGGTGGGCCGTGCACGCGACAACAAACAATATCAGGCAAAGAGCCTTGCTAATCGAAATAATTTTGTCGTGTATCGGGTTCATGTCGGGATTCATTAGCGGATTCCTCACAATTCAAGGTGTAGAATAAATGATTAACCCTTTTCACTCTTCTCAGGGGATTAATAGAAATTCTCGCGTCAAAACGCAGCTAATTGGCAGCTATTCCAACTCTTCAAGTTCTGACCTGGGGGAGCGCATCATTAAATCGCTTACCGCGGCACGGGGGTCTTTGTCTTCGTACAGGACGTTGTAGACCTCTCTACTGATAGGCATCTCTACTTTATGTTTATCCGCCAGCAACTTGACCGAACGCGTCGTGAAGAAACCTTCGGCCACCTGCTCCATGCCCTCAAGCACCTCTTTTATCTTTTTCCCTCTTCCAATCTCAAGGCCGACGTGCCTGTTCCGTCCATAGGGACTGGCGCAGGTGGTAATCAGGTCGCCCAGTCCCGTGATTCCGCTGAACGTCGCCCTCTGCCCGCCCATCCTGACGCCCAGCCGGGTCATCTCCACCAGGCCCCTTGTGATGAGGGCCGCCTTGGTGTTATCTCCGAACCCCAGCCCCTCACATATCCCGGCGGCGATGGCTATAACGTTTTTCCCGGCCGCGCCTACCTCAACACCCACCATGTCGGGATTGGTATAGACCCGGAACCGGTCCGTAAAGAACGCCTCTTGTATCTCCTCACACATCTCTCCGCCGGAGACAACCACGGTGGTAGGTAGAGACCGCGCCACCTCTTCGGCGTGGCTGGGCCCCATCATAAGCGCAATCGGGACGTCGCCCAGGACGTCCCGTATAACCCCGCTTGCCAGTAAAAGCGTATCGTTCTCAATACCCTTGACCACACTCAACAACTTACCGCCGTTTACATAGTGGGGCTTAAATCTCTCCATGACAGACCTGAGGTAAGGCGAAGGAACCGCCACGACGATAAGTTCCCGGCCATCGGCTGCCCGGGCCAGGTCACTGGTAAGCGGGAGGTCGGGGGGGATGGGGATGCCGGGGAGATATTTCACGTTCTCCCTCTTTTCCCTTATGAATTCGACGTACTCCTCTGTGTTTCCCCACAGCAGGACGTCGTGGCCCTTCTTGTGAAGCAGGAGCGATAAGGCGGTACCCCAACCGCCGTTGCCCAGAACGCAAATCCTTCTAAAGGGCTTCATTTGCTATGACTCTTCGGTAGGCACACTTTCTAAAAGGGGCGCGGAGACTGCCTCGTTTTCGTAAATCGGGAAAGAGGCACAAAAATCTCTTACCTCTTTATTAACACATTTCTTGACCTCGTCATCCCTGGGGGCCGAAACCACACGGTCTATCCACGCCGCAATTGTCTGCATCTCTTGCTCCTTCATCCCCCGTGTGGTAGCGGCGGCGGCGCCTATTCTGATACCGCTGGTCTCAAAGGCTCCCCTCTCATCGAAGGGGATGAGGTTCTTGTTTACGTAGATACCCACGTCTGAGAGACAATCCTGCGCGTCCCTGCCGGATATATCCTTATTGGTCAAGTCAACCAGGAATAGGTGGTTATCCGTGCCCCCGGTCGGCACGTCAAATCCCCTGTTTATAAGTTCCTGTGCCAGGGCCCGGGCGTTTGCAACGGTCTGTTTCTGACGCTCACGGAACTCGTCGGTCATGGCCTCCTTAAAAGACACCGCCTTGGCCGCAATAATGTGCATAAGGGGCCCGCCCTGCATGCCGGGAAAGACCATCTGGTCAATCTTCGCCGCGTATTTCGACTTACAGAGCACGAAACCTCCACGCGGTCCGCCCAGCGTCTTGTGCGTGGTGGAGGTAACAAAGTCCGCATGCGGTACGGGGTCTGGATGCTGTTTGCCGGCTATGAGCCCGGCTATATGGGCCATGTCCACCATGAGAAGCGCGCCCACATCATCGGCAATCTCTCTGAACTTCGTGAAATCTATCACGCGGGAGTACGCGCTGGCCCCTGCAATGATAAGGTCCGGCTGGAAGCTCCGGGCCTTATCCATAATTACGTCGTAATCGAGAAGCTTCGTCTCCCTGTCAACACCATAGGTCGCGGCCTCGTATATCTGTCCCGAAAAGTTCTTCCTGAAACCATGCGTAAGGTGCCCGCCGTGATTTATATTCATCCCAAGTATCTTGTGTTCGGGCGTAAGGGCCGCAAAATAGACGGCCATATTGGCCTGCGAACCCGAGTGAGGCTGAACGTTGACATGCTCGGCGCCAAAGAGCTTCTTGGCCCTCTCTATCGCCAGCCTCTCCACCACGTCTACGTTGTCGCAACCACTGTAATACCTCTTATCCGGATAACCCTCGGCGTATTTATTGGTGAGGACAGAACCCTGGGCCTCAAGAACGGCAGGGGTGCAATAGTTCTCTGACGCTATAAGCTCAAGGTGAAACAGCTGCCGCTCTATCTCTCCCCTGATTGCCTGCCAGACCTCCTCGTCAACCCGTCTTAGCGCGTCCATTTACCCTCCTCTTTTCTCTTATTTGCGCCCCGTTTTACTCAAGAAACCCTGGCGGTCTAAGACCCCTGTTTCTCCAGTTTATGCCTGAGGTATGCGTCTATAAATTCGTCAATCTCACCGTCCAGCACAGCCTGCGTGTTACCGGTCTCTTTACCGGTGCGTAAATCCTTTACCAGATTATACGGATGGAGCACGTACGACCGTATCTGGCGGCCCCACGCAATCTCGCCCTTCTCATCGTACAGGGCCTCCCGCTCCTTCTCCCTTTCTTTCTCCTTCAACTGGTAAAGCCTTGCCATGAGCATACTCATGGCCGATTTCCTGTTCTTGTGCTGAGAGCGTTCGCTCTGACACTGTACGACTACGCCCGTAGGGAGGTGGGTAATCCTAACGGCGGAGGAGGTCTTGTTTACGTGCTGACCGCCCGCGCCGCTTGCCCGGAAGGTGTTTACCTTGACATCTTCCGGCCGTATCTCCACCTCTTCTTCCTTCGCCATTTCAGGAACAACGTCTACAGCCGCAAAGGACGTGTGGCGTCTCCGGTTTGTGTCGAAAGGCGATATCCTCACAAGCCTGTGCACACCGACCTCCGCACGGAGGTACCCGTTGGCCCATTCACCCTTCACGTGAACGACGGCCCTCTTGACACCCGCCTCTTCGCCCGGCTGTACGTCAACTACCTCATACGCGTAGTCGTTCCTCTCCATCCACCGGCAGTACATCCTGAGGAGCATCGCAGCCCAATCACATGACTCGGTGCCCCCTGCTCCGGCGTGTACGCTCAGATATGCGTTACTACGGTCGTGTGGATGACCAAGCAAGGCCCTTAGCTCAACCCTCTCCAGCTTCTTTTCGAAGGCGCGTACATCCCGCTCCAGCTCCGGCGCGATAGTTTTGTCCTCATCGGCCAATTGGGTAAGCACAACAAGGTCTTCCCAGGAACTCTCCATCTCTTTGAATGGTGCGGTTATCTCTTTGAGGTTTTTGAGCTTCTTCAGGGTTTCCTGCGCTTTTTGCTTATCTTTCCAGATGTCCCCGGAAGCTATCCTTTTCTCCAGCAGCCTTTGCTCCTTCTCTTTGGCTGCCAGGTCAAAGAGAGTCTCTCAGACTTAGGAGGCGTTCACGGAGGGGGGTTACATCTTTTTTCATACTGCTAAACCTTCAGAATTGTTAAGTTCTTTTATTCTCAAGACCAAATATTCTCAAGACCGGATTATATTTTGGGGCAGTATAAAAGTCAAACTGTTTTTAATGCATTCTCCCATACCATACTTGCACTAATAAATATTATGTAATAGAATCTAAAATACGCCTATGCGTGTGATAGCCGGCACAGCCAAAGGAAGACGTTTGTACTGCCCGAAAGGTCTGGGGATAAGGCCCGCACGGGACAGGGTCAAGGAGTCCCTTTTCAACATTCTGGGAGACCTTGTAACCGGACGTCCCGCGCTCGACCTCTTCGCCGGCACGGGGGCCGTGGGCATAGAGGCACTCAGCAGGGGCGCTCAGTCCTGCCTGTTCGTAGAGAACAACGCCCCGGCGATAACCTGCATGCAGAGGAACCTTCGCACGGCAGGGCTTGAGTCCAGTGGCAAAATACTGAAGGTGGACGTGTTCAGGGTCTTGCCGCACCTCGTAAAAAAAGGCATGTACTTTGAACTGGCCTTTGTGGACCCCCCTTACAAGATTATAGAAGATGACAGGGACAGAAAAAGGCTCCTCAAACTCCTCGAGGACCTCGCAGAGCAAGACATACTTAGAGACCCCGGCATCGTCGTTGTGGAATACAGGGCCAAGAAGACGGAGCTTCCCGATAAAATAGGCAGACTTGTACGTTTTGACGACAGGGGTTATGATATCACCCATCTCGGCTTCTGGCACCTTTCAGAAAAAGGCACGTAACCCGTGAACTCAAAGACCGTTACCTTAACCGCCCCGGCTAAGATAAACCTGTTCCTGGAGGTACTGGGCAAGAGGCCCGACGGCTACCATGAGCTGGAGACCGTCATGCAGCAGATAGACCTGGCAGACACCCTGACACTGGAGGAAACGGACGAGGGCATAGAACTGACCTGTACGGAACCAGACATCCCGTGCGATGAGACCAACCTTGTGTGGAAGGCCGCCCGCATCTTCCAGAGACAAGTCGCCGTAGATACAGGAGTTAGGGTGCATCTGACAAAGAGGATACCCGTTGCGGCGGGACTGGGCGGTGGAAGCTCCGACGCCGCCGCCATGCTGAAAGGCATGAACGCCTTGTGGGAGGCGGGCTTAAGCGAACCAAGCCTGATGGACATGGCCGCGGAGCTTGGTTCAGACGTCCCTTTTTTCATAAAAGGCGGCACCGCATTGTGCAGAGGAAGAGGTGAAATCGTGACACCTCTGGCGGTCAGGCACAGGTTCTTTTATGTCCTCCTCTATCCCGACATTAAGGTCTCCACCGCCGAAGTTTATGGCAAGCTGAAAATTGATTTGACAAGAGAAAAAAAAGATGTTAATTTCGTACTATCTGCGCTTCTGTCTGAGGATATTGACACCTTAAACAATTCGCTCTTTAATAGACTAGAAACAGTAGCTTTAGAGTTATATCCGGAACTCAAAGGGTTTAAAAAACTTCTTGAGGGCTTTCTCCAGGGCGGGGTATTGCTATCGGGAAGCGGCTCTGCAATCTACGGCTGCTGCAAGAACCAAAAGGAGGCCAAGAACGTTAAAGAAGAGCTAAATAAACGGGGGGTAGAGAAGGCTTTTGTGGTATCAAGTTTGTCGCCTGCTTCGCTTATGTAAGCTAATGATAAGGGGGTGCTAAAGTGGAGATTACAGAGATCAGAGTAAAACTAACCGAGGCCAAGAAGAATCGTTTGCAAGCCTTCTGCAGCATTACCATTGACAATGATTTTGTTGTAAGAGACCTTAAGGTCATTGAGGGCCAAAAAGGGGCATTCGTGGCGATGCCCAGCAGGAAATTAACGGACAGGTGTCAAAAATGCGGCGGGAAGAACCATGTTCGAGCGAGTTACTGTAATGAGTGCGGTACAAAACTGGACGAGAGGCACGAGCTGAAGGGTGAAAGCGACTCCGCGGGAAAAGTAAAACTTTACGCAGACACCGCACACCCGATAAATTCAAAATGCCGAGAATATATACAGGAACGCGTCCTGTCAATGTACAAGGAAGAATTGGAGAGGTCTACTCAACCGGGATATAAACCCCTGGACATGCCGGTTAATGTTGACTATGAAAACACGCACATTAAGAAGGACCAGGAGCAACGTTTTGGAGAGGGAATTTTACCCTAAAAATATTGTAAAGCCCACCGTACGCCGATGTCTGGTGGTAATTTTGTTAGCAGGTCTGGCCACCTAAGTCGCCTGCCCACAAGATAAGGCCTTCTATGCCCCCTTATTTTGCAGTTGTGACGGCGACCCCCCTTTTTCTTTCTCGTTAACGTATTTTTGGAACGAAGGATGTTTTGAAACATGACAAAGACTGGCGCACAAACGTTAATAGATACGCTGCTCGATAAAGGGATTGAATACGTCTTCGGCATCCCCGGTGGTGTCGTCCTACCGCTTTTCGATACCCTTTACGATTCACCCATAAAGTTCATACTGATGAGGCATGAGCAGGCCGCGGGACATGCCGCAGACGGCTTCGCCAGGGCGACCGGCAAGGTCGGGGTCTGCATGGTGACGTCCGGTCCCGGCGCGACCAATCTTACCACCGCCATCGCCACGGCTTTTATGGACTCGGTGCCCGTTGTCGCCATCACGGGACAGGTCAAGACCAACCTGATAGGCAGCGACGCCTTTCAGGAAGCCGACGTGATGGGCATAATGCGCCCCATTACAAAACACAGCTATCTTGTAAAGAACCTGAACGATCTACCGAGGGTGTTAAACGAGGCCTTCTACATCGCCAGTACGGGAAGGTGCGGCCCGGTCGTTATTGACCTTCCCGTTGACGTCACCATGCAGAGCATGAATAGCCCGGTGCCGGAAGACATCGACCTGCCCGGCTATAAGCCCAGATACGACGGCAATCCGAGGCAGATTAAGCTGGCGGCCGAGGCCATAAACGACTCCCAGCGGCCCGTGCTATATACCGGAGGCGGTATCATCCTCTCCGGATGCGCCAAAGAGCTTTTAGCTCTCGCGGAAAAGGCCAATATACCCGTCACCACTACTCTCATGGGTCTTGGAGGGTTCCCGGAGACAAACCCCCTTTCACTAGGGATGCTGGGAATGCACGGTACGTGCTACGCCAACCATGCCGTCCAGGAATCGGACCTGCTAATAGCAGTCGGCTCACGTTTTGACGACCGGGTTACCGGGAAGCTCGATGAGTTTGCGCCACACGCAAAGATCATCCACGTTGACATAGATCCCGCGTCTATCAGTAAGAACCTCAGGGTAGACATTCCCGTGGTGGGTGACGCCGGGAACATTCTTACCAAGCTTATAGAACTTGTGCGCTTCGTGGACAGGAAGCAATGGTTTGACAAAATCGGCGAGTGGAAGAAAAAGTTTCCTCTCACCTATGACAACAGCGGGGATGACGTCAAGCCACAGTACGTCGTCGAGCAGATATACGAGGCCACAAAGGGTGATGCCATAATAACTACTGAGGTGGGCCAAAACCAGATGTGGGCGGCACATTATTATACATTTACCAGGCCGCGGAGTTTCATCTCCTCGGGCGGGCTGGGGACCATGGGCTACGGATTCCCCGCCGCAATCGGCGCACAGTTAGGCTGCCCCGACAAGACAGTGATAGACATAGCCGGTGACGGAAGCATCCAGATGAACATCCAGGAGCTGGCCACCGTCGTGCATAACAAACTGCCCGTGAAGATAGCGATACTAAACAACGGCTATCTGGGTATGGTCCGTCAGTGGCAGGAACTTTTTTACAACAAGAGATACTCCCACACGACCCTGAACGGCAACCCGGACTTCGTCAAGGTGGCGGAAGCCTATGGCGCAAAGGGGTTCCGCGTGGACAAGAAGGAGGACGTAAGGCCCGTCATAGATAAGGCCCTCTCCATAAAAGGGCCCGTTGTGATGGACTTCAGAGTGACACAGGAAGAAAACGTCTTTCCCATGGTCCCTGCGGGCCAGGCTATTAACCGCATGATAGGCGGTATGGCGTAGAAAAAGAGATTCTTGTAACTAAACATGAAACACACGATAACGGCAATAGTTGAAAACAAGGTGGGTGTGCTGGTCAGGATAGTCGGCCTCTTCAGCAGCAGGGGTTTCAACATAGACAGCCTTAACGTTGGCGAGACCGATGACCCCAGGTTCTCCAGGCTTACTATCGTGGTCAAGGGGGACAACGCCGTGCTGGAACAGGTACGGAAACAGCTCGGCAAGGTCATAGACGTCATCAGGGTGTCAGACCTCACAAACAAGCCTTACGTGGAGAGAGACCTGATGCTGGTCAAGATTAACGTTCCGCCGGGGAAGAGAGGCGAGATACTGGAGGTCGTAAACATCTTTAGAGGGAAGATTGTTGACCTGGGGGGGAAAGACATGATCGTGGAACTCTCCGGTACGGAGGATAAGGTAGAGGCCATGCTGAAACTTCTTCGACCCTTCGGTATAAAAGAAACAGCCAGAACGGGCCAAATCGCTATGATAAGGGGAACAAAATAACATGGCAACGATGTACTACGATAAGGACGCGGACCTGAACCACCTGAAGGATAAGACCTTAGCCGTCATAGGCTACGGCAGTCAGGGTCACGCACAGACCCAGAACCTTAGGGACAGCGGCCTCAAAGTCATCGTAGGTCTTCGGCCCGGCGGAAGCAGCTATGAATCGGCCATGGCTCATGGCTTCAATACCGTAACCATCGAGGAGGCAGCGAAGGCAGGAGATGTTGTACACATACTGCTGCCCGATGAGGTCCAGGCAGACGTCTACGAATCACAGATAAAACCCCACATGAAGGAGGGAAAGACCCTTAACTTTTCCCACGGGTTCAACGTACATTTCCGCCAGATAGTGCCGCCCGCCGACGTTGACGTAATAATGGTGGCCCCGAAGGGGCCGGGACATCTCGTAAGGTCGGAGTATGAAAAGGGTGGCGGCGTCCCGTGTCTCATGGCAGTACACCAGGACCCGTCCGGCACGGCACAGGACACCGCCCTGGCCTTCGCCAAGGGTATAGGCGGTACCCGGGCCGGCGTCATTGTGACCACCTTCGCAGAGGAGACCGAGACCGACCTCTTCGGAGAACAAGCGGTACTCTGCGGCGGCGTGTCCGCCCTGATAAAGGCGGGCTTTGACACGCTCGTTGAGGCAGGCTACCAGCCGGAACTCGCATACTTTGAGTGCATGCACGAAATGAAACTTATCGTGGACCTGTTCTACGAAGGCGGTCTTGCGCACATGAGAGACTCCATAAGCAACACCGCAGAGTACGGGGACCTTACCAGGGGACCCATGATAATCGACAAAAGGACCCGCAAAGAGATGAAGAAGATACTCAAAGACATCCAGAGCGGGAAGTTCGCAAATGAATGGGTCGCGGAAAACAAAACCGGCGGAGAAAACTTCCATGCCCTTCGCCGGGAGGAAAAGCACCTGCTGATTGAAAAGGTGGGCAAAGAACTCCGGCAGAAGATGAGCTGGATAAAGGCAAAATAGTTGTACTCGTCCCAACCTTGACGTAAAATAATGTTTGAGGTAACACCCTCCCTTAAGGCAGCGACATAATGAGCCGAATCATCATACATGATACCACGCTGAGAGACGGCGAGCAGTCTCCGGGCGTCAGTCTCAACCTCCACGAGAAACTGCAGATAGCCCATCAGCTGGCGCGTCTGGGGGTGGACGTCATCGAGGCTGGTTTTCCCATCGCCTCCCCCGGTGACTTCGAGGCCGTTAAGGCCGTGGCAGGGGAGGTAGGAAACACCCGTATATCCGCGCTCGCCCGCACCCTGGAGAAGGATATTGACCGCGCCGCCGATGCCCTGAAACCAGCAAAAAGACCCATGATACACGTGTTTCTCGCCACCTCCGAAATACACAGGCAGCACAAGCTCAAGAAGGCAAAGGCAGAAATACTCAAGCTGGCCACACACGCCGTGCGTCACGCTAAGGGATTTACTGACGACGTAGAGTTCTCACCGGAGGACGCCTCAAGGACAGAGCCTGAATTCCTGCGCGAGGTAGTTGAGGCCGTAGTAGATGCAGGGGCCACGGTGGTCAACATCCCCGACACGGTGGGATACGCTACACCTGAGGAATTCGCCCGGCTAATCGAATATCTCCTGACGGAGACCGGCAACATAGAGAAGGCCATACTGAGCGTACACTGTCATAACGACCTGGGCCTGGCGGTAGCCAACACGCTTGCGGCCATAAAGGCCGGGGCCACTCAGGCAGAATGCACCGTCAACGGTATCGGCGAGAGGGCGGGCAATGCCGCGCTTGAGGAGATAGCAATGGCCCTCAACACACGCAAAGACTTCTATGACTACACCACGGGCATCGTCACCCAGGAGATAATGACCTCCAGCCGGCTGGTAAGCAGCCTGACCGGGCTCCGTGTACAAAAGAACAAGGCCGTCGTGGGTGAAAACGCCTTTGCGCACTCCTCGGGGGTGCACCAGGACGGCATAATAAAAGAACGCACCACCTATGAGATAATGCGCCCCGAAGACGTCGGTCGCGGAAAAACACGGCTTCCACTCGGAAAGCTCTCCGGACGAAATGCGTTCCTTCAGAGGATAAAAGAACTGGGTTACGGGCATCTGGACAAAAAAGAACTCGAAGAGGCGTTCAAGGAGTTTAAGATACTGGCCGACAGGAAAAAGACCATCCACGACGAAGACATAGAGGCTATTGTCATAAACATACTTGACGAGAGCCCTCCCGTCTACCGCCTTGAGCGCGTGAAAATAGACTGCGGCCCCGGCACCACGCCGCTGGCCGAGGTGCGCCTCAAGCTGCAAGACGACACTATCGTGGACAACGCCACCATGGGTGACGGCCCCATCGACGCGCTATTTAAGGCCATAGACCTGATAACGGACGTTCCCGGCAAGCTACTCGACTATCAGGTGCGCGCCCTCACCAGCGGCAAGGACGCCATGGGAGAGGTAAGCGTCGAGGTGGATTTCGGGGGACAGGTCCAGAGGGGACGGGTCGTAAGCTGCGACATCATCGAGGCCAGCGCCAAGGCATATCTGAACGCCGCCAATAAGGTCGCGCAAAAGACCACCCACAAGACGCCCAAAAAAAAGAAAGAGACGAGACAAAAACAAAGGGTCTGAAATAGATTCGAAGACCTGCAGCCGCGCTAACTGAACTTAAACTCAAACCCCTTCTCCCTGAAAAGCCTCACGCAGGCGTCTACGACGTCGGGGTCATAGAAGATGCCCCTCTTCTTAGATATTTCCTCAAGGGCGGCATCAATACCGAGGGCGGGACGGTAGGGACGGTGCGAGGACATGGCCTCCACGACATCGGCTACGCCCAGGATTCGCGCCTCCATAAAAATTCCTCCGACTTCCAGCGCGTCAGGGTACCCGGAGCCGTCCATCCTTTCGTGGTGTTGAAGCACTATCTTGGCAATTGGCCGTGGGAACTCTATACTCTTCAATATGTTGTAGCCCACCTCGGAGTGTCTTTTAATCATCTCAAATTCGGTCTTGGTTATCTTACCGGTCTTACTAAGTATCTCAGCAGGTACGGCTATCTTCCCGATATCGTGGACAGTCGCGGCCATGCGGATTCCGTCAATCTGTTCCGCTGGAAGCCCCATCTCCTCTGCCATGGCACAGGCGAGACTGGCCACACGCTGCTGATGGCCCGCAGTGTAAGGGTCCCTCGTCTCCACCGTTGCAGCCAGGGCCTCGATGGTCCCCCCTAGGGCCTTTCGCAACCTCTCCAGGCTCTGTTTACATTCCTCCTCCGTCCGTCTGCGCTCGGTGATGTCGCGAAAATAGACTGACAGACCATCTTTCGAGGGATAGGCGTGTACCTCAAACCACGTATTAAGCGGTGGATAAAACTCCTCAAAAGCAACGGTTACTTGTTCCGATATCGCCTTGTGATATTCATTGTAAAACGTTGAACCAACCGCCTCCGGAAACTCCTCCCACACGTTGTTGCCAATGAGCTCTTCCCGCTTTCTAAGCAAAAGCCTCTCCGCTTCCGAGTTAAGGTAGGCAAATCGCCACTTATGGTCTAATGTAAAAAAAGCATCGGTAATGCTTTCGAGAATCTGTATGGTACGCGTGCTGGACTCCTGCAGCTCTTCCTCCGCCCGCTTGCGCTGAATCGCCTCGGCAAGCACATTTGCCAAGGTCTGGAAGAAATTTATGTCGTGCTTGGTGAATGTTCGCTGCCTGGATGTGTGCGTGCCTAAGACTCCGAACGGACGGTCCTTACCGTGGATGACGACGCTCATGCCGCTGACTACGCCGTGCTCAAGAAGTAGTGGCGGGCCGCTAAATCGTGTCTCCTTGCGCAGGTCTTCAACGATTACAGGCTTACTTGAAAGCAGGGTGTAACCGGCCTGTGAATCTTTCTCTGTCCCTACTGTGGCGCGTCCCACGTATCCCTTCTTCCAGCCCACTCCTGCCTTCAGCAGCAGGGCCTTGCCATCCGGAAGGAGTTCCAGCACCTTGCAATACTCCACGTCAAGCGTCTTCGCAACCATAGAAACGGCTTCGTTCATGAGTTCTTGAAGGTCTATTTCTTTCAGTGCATACAGACCGAGTTTGGAGACAACTTCCTGCTGGCGAGCATGGGTCTTGAGTTCCTCTTCCGACTCCACAAGCGCCTTATGCTCCCTCTCTAATTCTCGCATTTTCTTGTCAAGCTCCCTTATCAGGGCGTCTTTATGCATCCGTTCTAGCTCTTCCTTATCCACAGTGGGTTGGCTTGGGACCTTGATGTGTCCTTCTTTATATTTTTTAAGTATCTCCTCAACTGTTTCAAGAAGTTCCACTATGTCCCCAGTCTTTACAAGGAACCGCTCCGCTCCCAACGCCACCGCCAGCTTTTCGTCTTCGCGAGTTATGTAGGATGCCGTAAGGAACACAAAGGGGATCGTTCTCAGCTTCTCATCGTCCTTGACCGCCTGGCAGAGTGCAAAGCCGTCCATCTCGGGCATCAAGATGTCCGAGATAATCAGGTCCGGCCGTGAACGCCTGGCCATTTCCAGGGCCTCCTTCCCCTTAGCGGCGCTCTCTACCGTGTATCCTTGGGCCGCCAGGACCCTCTCTTGCAGCGCCCGCGCGTCTTTGTCGTCGTCAACAATCAATATTTTCATTACTTCTCTCCGAGAATCTCCCTTATCTGGTCCACAAACTTATCCGGGTCGATAGGCTTTTCGATGTAGCTGTTGCAGCCCGCGGCCATCATCCTTTCCGAATCGCCTGACATGGCATAGGAAGTCACCGCAATAACTGGTATGCCGCCGTCAATCTCCGAGCTGCGTATCTTCTGTAGCACCTCCAGCCCGTCCATATCGGGGAGCTGGATGTCCAGAAGAATAAAGTCCGGCCGTGCCTCTAGCGCAACGTCTAATCCCTGCTGCCCCGTCTCTGCCTTCAGTATCTTGTAGCCGTCTTCCTCCAGAATCCGCCTCATAACCTCCATGTTGTCTACATTATCTTCAATGACCAATACTGTCTTTATCTTTCACCCCCTACTATCCATTACTCGTCAAGCCTGTTTCTGTTTTAGTTCTTTCGGCACTCTCAGTGTGAACGTGCTTCCCCTTCCTGGCTCACTCCACGCTGCGACCGTGCCTCCAAGCACTTCTCTTGCAAGCTTCCCTGTCAGATAAAGCCCCAGGCCCGTTCCCAGTATCTTGGTGCGCACTGCCGAGTCAAGACGCACGAAGGCGTTAAAGAGCTTAGGCAGGTCTTCCTTGGCGATGCCTATCCCGGTATCAGTGACTGTGATTTCCACCTCTCCATTGATTTCTTGCGCAGCAATGCTGATAGTCCCGGCCTCGGTGAATTTAACCGCGTTGCTCAGATAATTAAGGATGCACTGCAGCAGCCTCTTCCTGTCCGTCTTCAATCGTATCCCCGGCGAAACACTTTGCTCCAGAGCCAGCCCCTTTTCCTTTATCTGGGGCTGTACAGACTCGATTGCCTCGCTGATGACCTCATCGAGAGTAAACTCCTCCACAAAGGCCTCGGCCTTTCCCGCCTCGACCTTTGATATGTCTATTACGTCGTTAATCAGTGAGAGTAGATGCTTTGCCGACCTTTTGACCCTGCTCAGGTCGTCTTTCTGCTGTTCGTTGATTTCTCCTCCAATGCCCCGCAGGAGGATCCCGGTAAAGCCGATTATGGAATTCAGAGGCGTCCTGAGCTCATGGCTCATCGAGGCAACAAACATGCTCTTAAGCCGGTCGAGTTCCCTGAGGCGGACGTTTGCCTCGGCCAGCTCTGCGCTTCGTTTCACTATTTCCTCTTCCGTCTTCTTGTGCTTGATGCCCAGGGCTATCTCATCAGTCGCCGCTGCCAGCGCACCAAGGACGTGCCCCGGCATCGGTTTACGGGCAAACGTCGCTATCACCCCCACCGCACGCCCCTCAACCACAAGAGGATATCCGGCGAAAGCAACTATCCTCTCCCGCTCCACCCAGTCCCTGTCGCTTACCCAGGGCTCGTTGGCCAGGTCGTTCGTCAGGAACGGCCTCTTTTCCTGGGCGATTACGCCTATCTTGAGTCCACCACCGACTGCCACGCGGCTGTGGCGACCGTCGATGCGGGTGTACATCCCAGAGCTGGCCTGAAGCTCCAGCACATTCTCGTCTTTATTTAGCGTCCAGACACGGGTGAAGACGACATTGAGATGTAATACAATCGCTTCGGTACACTCCTGCAGCATATTCCGCAACGTTTCTTCCCTTGTCAGAGCAACACCCACAGCCTCACCCAACTTCGCAAGCTGCACCTGTTCTGCCAACCTGCCCTCGGCCTCTTTGCGCTCGGTGATTTCCCTGTCAAACCCTTCGGCCATCACATTGAAGCTGCTTGCCAGCTCGCCTATCTCGTCCCTGCGTCTAATTTTTACCCTGCTTCCGAGGTCTCCACCTGCAAATCTCCTGGTGGCATACGTTAGTTTCCTGATGGGCCTTGATGTTGAGAGGGCAAATATGAATCCAAGACACGTGACCACTGCAGCGCCTATGACCCCGACTGCCAGCGCAATAATGCCCTGCAGCCTTATGGGCGCAAAGGCCTCAGACTTGTCTACCTTGGCCACAAGGCCCCAGTCCATAGAAGGGATGCCCTGATACGCGGCTACAACGTCAACGCCTCTGTAATCCGGCGCTACCAGTGCCCCACTCTTTCCCTCCAACGCCAATCTCATCGGCTCAGCCCCTACAGACCCTACAGGGACAGACAGGCTGAGGGGCGCATCGTGTACGTATCGCAGGGAGCTAAGAAATACAATCCTGCTTCCCTGCGTCCGTCCCAGATACACCTCTCCCGTCCCACCCATCCCGGCCCGGCTGGACGTAATATCACTCAGGGAGGAGAGGCTATTGGCGTTCACAATGACACCTATCGTGTCTCCGTTGGTCGTGATGGCAATCGGTGCGGAGAAAAAGAGAACGTTTTTGCCCAGATAGGATAAGTATCGGGGCTGCCCTATATAGGCCTGACCGGAATTCAGGCCCCGGGCTTCTGTGAACACATTCAAGTCGCGGATGTCCTGTCCAAGCAACTTGGAATCCGAGGAAGCAAGAATCTCACCGTCCATGTCTGCAACCATTATTGCCAGGAGCTCGGGAGCTGATATCTTTTCCTCACTTGAGAGATAGCGGTTAAGGCTCTCCATGGCGTTCTCTCTATCAGGCCCCCCCCTCTCAATCATGGCGAGACTCTCCCTTATAAACCTATCCCGACTGAAGTGTACGGCGTGTTTCTTCTCTTTCTCTAAGTAAGATACAATGTGAAGCCTTCTCGATTCGGCAACTGCCGTCAGCCATTCAAGCGCCTGTTTCTTCAGCGCATGCCTGGCATTGAGGTAGTAAATCGTGGTCAGTAGAATAACAGGTATGAGAGAGATACAGAGGACGAACGTAAGTAATCTGGCCTTAATCGAGCGGAAGGGCCGTATTCCGCCGGTAGCCTCGCCGGTGGGCGCACCCGGCGCTTCAGCCGGTGTCTCGGTAAACATTAATCTTGAATAAGCGAAGATAACAACCGTACTGATGACCGCTGCGGCACTGAGCAGACCCACTATCAGCGCAACGATGCCTAACGTCCTTAACGGCGCAAGGGCCTCCGCCTCGTCTATCTTTGCCACAAGTCCCCAATCTAAAGAAGGAATATATTGATAAGCGGCCACAACCTTGACACCCCTGTAATCCGGGGCTATGAGCGCACCGCTCTTCCCCTCCAATGCCAGCCTCATAGGTTCTGCCTCTTTGGAAGTTAGTGGGATGGACAGGGTGAGGGGCGCATTGTCTGCATACCGCAGGAAGTTTAAGAACACAATATTATTATCTTCCTCCATTTGCCCCAGTACTATCTCACCAGTCTTACCCATACCAGCACGGTTGGCCGTAATCTCACTCAGGATAGCCAGGTCGTAGTGGTTGATAATGAGGCCAAGTGTCTCAACGCCGTCCCTGGAGGTAACGGGTGCAGAAAAATCCACTGCCGCCGTATTGATGTAATGACCGTTGTGGGGCGGGACAACGCCGGCTTCATTGTAGTTTTTGTCTCTGGCCTGCGTAAATATCTCCTGGTCGGATATATCCCGCCCAATCATCGCCTCGTTAGTAGATGCAACAACCTTGCCGTCCAGGTCCACAGCTTCTATTCCCCTAATATAGGGGCCTAGCAGCTTCTTGTTCGTTAAGAGGTGTCTATTCAGGGCAATAACGACATCGTCTTTATGAAATTCATTACGGTTGATTGTCTCAAGGCTGTCTTTTATATGCCCGTCGGAGGCGAAGTCTGTAACCCGTCCCTTTCTTCCCTCTATAAGTTCAATGACGTGCGCCTTTTTCGACTCTGCTATTGCCGTCAGACTCTGCATTATCTGTTGCTTCAAGGCCCTCCTGGCGTTGAAGTAGTATATAGTCGTGATTATGGCAATGGGGATGAGCGAGATGCAGAGCCCGAAGATAAGTAGTCTACTTCTTACTGAGAGGGAAGGCTTCCGCACCTGGTTTCTCCTAATGTGCCCTGAAAGAGGTCTTATTATTCATCACTGCCCTCTTTTTCGATATAGTCATACTCATAGAGTCTGTATTTTTTTGGGTTGGCAAGGATTTCTTCAACAATTCGCTTATCAAAGCTGTTTTGCACCTCACTCCAATCTGCAGTTGCCGGAATCTTGTCCAAGGCCTTCAGAAACTCGAACTCATAGTATAGCGAACCTATCAACTCTAAATCACCTTTCGGGATACGACAAGGTTGCTTCATCCCTATAATATCCTCTTTGGCCAGTCTCGCTACCTCCTCGTCAGAAATCTCAAGACTTTTTCCTATTAACTTCTCTCCCGATTTTCTGGACCAGAGAGAGGCCCTGCCGAGGTTCTCGTCACTGGCCTGCATCCAGCTAATGGCACGCATTGCCGCGGCAACAATGTGGTACATAGCGTCATGATGTTCTATCGCAAAGTCCTTTGGGAAATATAAGTAACCTGAATTTAATTTACTGTATATGATGATCGTGTCTTTATATTTTTTCAAGGTTATCGTTGGCGTCGGCTCCCAGGCAGAGAAGGCGTCTACCTTTCCTGAGTGCAAGGCTTCGGGCATTTCGCCGATATCCATGGGGATAAGATGTACATCTTCTTCGTTGAGCCCCACGGCAGAAAGGGCCTGCAGGAGTGAATAATGGGCATTAGAGCCAAAACCATAACCGATGTGCCTTCCGCGCATCCCCCCCAAAAGTACGTCCCGTCTGGCAACGATAGAAGTAAACCCCCGTTGCATCATATTGGTGATAACAACATCAAGAGTAGCGGCGATGGTCAAAGCCGGCATGTCCCCTACTATGCCGGCATCAATGTCACCTCGCCTGAGAAAGAAATTTACATCATCACCTTTTAAAAAATCATAAAACCTAATCTTCATCCCCATTTCCAACAGGGACGTCTTGAGAATAATGTCCCGTTTCATCGTCTCGGAGATAAGCCCGGTGGGCATATAAACGGACTGGGTACCAATATTTATAACGCCCTCTCCCCTCTCGAAGTCGTATGCGGCATAGGTGGGATGTTTTGATAAATCAGGCGTTGAAACTTGTGGATTACTCCCTGCCCATGCCATTGTTGTTGTGGTTATGGCAATGGGGATGAGGGAGACGCAGAGCGTGAGAAGGAATAATTTGCCTTTGATAGACCGGAAGGGATTCATCTTACGAGCCCATATGTAAGTCTCTTTATGGATATGACTTGCGTGGGGAGGGGGGGGGAAGGTAACAACCTGTTTAGAAATCTGCCCTCAGATGAAGTTCTTTTTTCCATATCCTGCTGACCCTCACACCACTTTTCATCGGGCTGTAGTATCGGCAGTGTGGCAGAAAACACGCTCCACCGGCAGCCAGACCACTAATAAGGAAATAGAACCACAGATACTATCAAAAAGTATATCGACCTTACAGACGTTTGCAACGGTAAATTTTGTAAAATTATAAGCAATTTCCGATGCTTGCAGAGAAATTCCTATATGCGTGGTTTTGTGAGACCAGTAGATACACACATTTGTTTGTGGTATATTACTCACATGCTCTGTATACCCATAACTGCTGCAACGACTGAAGATTTCTTGAAGGATATGCGCTCGGCCTCGGAGCAGGCCGACCTTTTGGAACTCCGTCTCGACTATATAAACGGCCTAAAAGACTCCGATATAGAAACTCTTATAGAGAGAAAGGCCAAACCCGTTATAGCAACCTGCAGACCTGAGAGAGAAGGCGGGAAGTTTACCGGGCCTTCGAACGACCGGATAACCCTGCTGGAGAAGGCCGCAGCCTCAGGGGCCGAGTATGTTGATGTTGAACACGATGTAGAACTTGATTCAATAAATAAGCTCATAAAAAAGACTAAGACAAAGGTAATCGTATCCTATCACAATTTCACTGAGACACCTGATGCCACAAAACTGCGGGAGATTCACAAGAGGCTGTCAGCCACGGGCGCTGATATAGTAAAAATAGTAACGTATGCACATGATATTACCGACAATCTGCGGATATTCAGTCTCCTTGAAGAGGCGCGTACACCCACCATAGCCCTATGCATGGGTGAGACGGGCCAGATTAGCCGCATCCTTGCACCCAAATACGGAGGCTTTTTGACCTTTGCGTCATTGGTCAAAGGTAAAGAATCCGCACCGGGACAGCTCTCCGCAAGAGAACTGCTTGAAGTCTACAACTTTCGTGGGATAAACCGCTCCACTGAGATATACGGGCTCATCGGAAATCCCGTTGCCCACAGTATGGGCCCGCTGCTCCATAACACCTGCTTCAGGGAGGCGGGGCTGAACGCCGTCTATCTGCCGTTTAAGGTGGAAAACCTTGCCTCATTCGTTAACGGGTTCAAGGCCCTGAACGTCCGGGGCTACAGTGTCACCATACCTCACAAGGAAGCCGTCATGGGACTGCTTGACGGGCTCGACCCGCTCGCTGAGTCTATCGGCGCGGTAAACACCGTGGTAAATAGAGACGGCAGGCTGACCGGTTACAATACCGATTCAACCGCGGCCACAAAAGTGATAGAGGACGGGCTGGCGGAACACGGCGAAACGCTAAGCGGGAAACGGGTTACCATCATCGGCGCGGGCGGCGCCGCGCGCGCTGTGGCATTCGGACTCAAGCAAAAAGACGCGGAGATAACAATCGTCAACCGCACACAGGCCCGCGCGGAGGCGCTGGCGGGGGAACTGGGGTGCGACTACAAGAAATTCAGCGAACTATCCGGGCTTGACACCGGGATGATATTGGTAAACTGTACCAGCATAGGCATGCATCCAAACGTGGACGACACTCCCGTACCGGCAGAGGCATTGAGACCGGGGATGTGGGTCTTCGACGCCGTCTATAATCCGCCGGAGACGCGGCTCCTCAGGGAAGCCGCCGCCGGGGGCTGCCATACCCTGGACGGGGTAAAGATGTTCGTGCTCCAGGCCGCACAACAATTCGAACTATGGACCGGCAGGCCGGCACCCGTTGAATCCATGGGAGAGACCATCAGGGCCAGACTTGCGGGAATGGGATAATACGTCCAAAAATTCATTGAGTCTTCAATAATATCGTGTAAGGTGTGGTTTCTATGGGCGCAGAAGACGACATTTCTGAAGAGATAAGGTCTTTCGCCATGACGCTTGTGTGGAGATGCACCCGGTGCGGTTATCAGGGCGAAACCGGCTGTACGGAGACGTGCATGTTGCCGCAAAAGTGTCCCGGCTGCGGAACAACGGTAGAGGACCTGGTGGTACTCACCGAGGACTAAGCTGCTCGGCCCTTCGTGTTGTACAGCTAGGGTTTGATTCCCACGATTGACAGGGTGGTCACGTTCCCGGACAGGTCCGCAACCCTGATGGCATGGTTATTGGTGTCGGCGATGTACAACTTGCCGCCGGCAAAATCAAGCCCGCCGGGTTCATAGAACTCAATCCCGCCATCGTCCTCATGTCCGGGCCTCCCGCTGCCGAGAAAGGTATTTGAGGTGCCTTCCGCGGGGTCAATGACCTTTATCTTGTGGTTATAGGTATCAGCTACGTAGACAAGACCGTCACGATATGCGACGCCAAGGGGATGTTGCAGCCGAGCCTCGTTACTATTGCCGTCCCTGTCGCCGAATATAAACAGGCCCCGGCCGATAACGGTGCGAACCCGCCCACTTTCCGTATCAATCTCACGGACTGAGCTCGTCTCGCTGTCAGCCACATACAGCTTTTTTCCGTCCGAGGCGATACCGCTGGGCTGTGCCATCTCGCTCTTATCTAACACACCGTCCCTGATACCCTCACGCCTGCTTCCTGCATACGGTTGCACAAGATTATTTCCAAGGTCCATCACCCATATCTGATGCAGTCCGGCCATGGCGATATACAGCTTATTACCCCCGACCAGTTCCAGGTCCCACGGCGAGCTGAGCGCGGCCTTTGTGCCGAGGCCGCCCACGCTGAGAAAATCGGCCTGCCGCCCGCTGCCGGCGATAGTGGTCACCGTCCTTGAAGTTAAGTCCAGACGACGAATCAGATGGTTCTCCGTGTCCGCCACGTAGAGGACATCCCCGTCAAGTGCCATACCCTGTGGGTGAGAAAAGCCCGCCTCCTCAAACCCACCGTCCTCCACGCCTTCCTCACCGCTCCCCGCGACGTCTAAAACCTGACCGTCACGGCGGGTAATGACGATGCGGTTGTGGCCTGAGTCCGCAATAAACAACCTGTCGTTATCGGGGTCGGCGAGTATCTTACCGGGGAAGGACAGGGGAGTGGGCTCCGTTTCCAGTCTGTCAAATATATCCACAGAGGGGGTTTCATTGAGCATGTCTTTTTGACGGTACCATTTGACGTATTGCTCTATCTGCCTGTCAATATCCTCAAAATTCCCCTCTCCACTGTATACAGACACGAAATTCCCCTCCGGGTCTATAAGCACCAGTGTTGGCCAGGCACGCACCCCGTACGCGTTCCAGATGCGAAACTCGCTGTCGTTCACCACCGGGTGCTCCAGCCCGTAGCGGAGCATGGCCTGCCGTATGTTCCCGGTGACCCGCTCGTTGGTGAACTTTGCCGAGTGCACGCCGATTACCACCAGGTTGTTCGGGTGCCTGGCCTCCAGCTTCTTAAGCTCCGGCATCACGTGCATACAGTTTATGCAGCAGTAGGTCCAGAAATCGAGCAGCACCATCTTCCCGCGCAACTCGGCCAGCCGGACGGGCCTGCCGCCCGTGTTCAGCCACTCCATACCCTCGGGAAATTCGGGGGCCTTTATCTTCATCGGCGATGCCTGTGTCTTATGCTCTCCCGGTCCGGAATCCGGCAGCAACGTGCGAACCGGAACCGCCAGGAAAAACAATAACAATAATAACGGTACCCAGTAACGTTTCATGATCATAATTTTGAGAAAGAACCCACCTTACCAGATTTTAAACCCATCCGCCCGGGGATTCAACCGAAGAAAACCCCCGAAGACGTCTGACATCCGGCAGCAAACACCGCCACCAGCATTCGCCGCCACTTAAATAAAGTATTTCTTAAAAAACATCCGTTCCAGTATAATACCCCGGATTACATTTTTTTCTTCTGTTTCGCCCCTCGCGGCGCGGTTTATTGAAGCCGTATGGGGCGCATAATTTTTCATTTTGTCACTCAAAGACCTTTTTTATGCCGCTGATAGAGATAATAGATGCTTAAACGCACACATACATGTGGAGAGCTGCGCAAGACCGACGTTGGCAAGGAGGTCGTGCTGAACGGCTGGGTGTCGAAACGCCGTGACCACGGTGGCCTGGTATTCATAGACCTGAGAGACCGCTACGGCGTCACACAGGTGGTCTTCAACCCCGAACAGGATGAGGAACTGCATAAGGCGTCCCGTGACCTGAGGCCCGAGTACGTGCTCGCCATAAAGGGCAATGTCTCTGAAAGACCGGAAGGTACGGTAAACCCCGGATTGGACACGGGCGAGGTAGAGGTCTACGCCTCTGAGCTCGACGTGTTGAGCAAGGCCGAGACCCCGCCCTTTGAGATAGAGGAGGCCGGCAACGTCTCTATGGACCTGAGGCTCAAATACAGGTATCTGGACCTGAGGCGTCCCGACATGCAGCGCTACTTCCGGTTCCGCCACAAACTCTCCCAGGTCATCAGGCAGTATTTTGACACTCAGGACTTCCTGGAGATAGAGACCCCCTTCCTCACCAGGAGCACCCCGGAGGGAGCGAGAGACTATCTGGTACCCAGCCGCATAAGTCCGGGCCACTTCTACGCCCTGCCCCAGTCGCCACAGTTGTTCAAGCAGATACTGATGATGTCCGGCTTTGACCGCTATTTCCAGATAGTAAAGTGCTTCAGGGACGAAGACCTGAGGGCGCAGCGCCAGCCTGAATTCACACAAATCGATGTCGAGATGTCATTTGTCGAAGAAGACGACGTGATGGGCACAATCGAGGGGCTGTTTGTGGAGATTTTTGAGAAACTGCTTGGTAAAAAGATAAAGACCCCCTTCCAGAGACTCGCCTACAGCGAGTCCGTCCGGCTGTACGGTTCGGACGCTCCCGACCTGCGCTACGACCTCAGCCTGAAGGATATCACGGACATATCCCGCACCTCCGAATTCAAGACGTTCCGCAACGTGGTGGAAAGGGGCGGGATTGTGCGGGGTATTAACGCCACGGGCTGCTGTAAGGATTTTTCCAGGAAGCATCTCGACGAGCTTACGGCCTTCGTGGGGGAATTCGGCGCAAAGGGTCTGGCGTGGTTCAAGGTAGAGAACGGCGGTTTCAGCTCGCCCATCGCAAAGTTCTTCCCCGCAGAACAGCAGGCCCGGATAAAGGAGTGCATGCAGGCGGCCACAGGCGATTTACTCATGTTCGTGGCCGACAGGGAGAAGGTGGTGTCGCAGTCCCTCTCACAACTGAGATCACGCCTGGCCGTGAGACTCGGACTCATAAAAAAAGAGGAGTACGCGTTCACATGGATAACCGACTTCCCGCTGCTGGAATTCGACGAGACCCTGGGGCGGAACGTCTCTATCCATCACCCCTTCACCTCACCGAGACCGGAGGACGTGCCGGCTATGGAGGAGAAACCGCTGGAGGTACGGGCACGGGCCTATGACATAGTGCTGAACGGGGTTGAACTGGGCGGCGGAAGTATAAGGATACACGACCCCGAACTCCAGCGCCGTATATTCAAACTCCTCAACATAGACGAGGCCACTGCACGAGAGCGGTTCGGGTTCCTGCTTGAGGCCCTTAAGTACGGCGCCCCGCCCCATGGCGGCATCGCGCTTGGCCTTGACAGGGTGGTGGCCATGTTGTTAGGACTCGATGACATAAAAGAAGTCATCGCCTTCCCGAAGACACAGCGGGCCACCTGCCTGCTTACCGATGCGCCCGCCGGCGTGGACGCAGAGCAGTTGAAGGAACTTGGCCTGAGAACTATTTAGAGAGGCGTGGCCTGGCGGCATCGGCGTCGTTCTGAATAGAGCGAACTCGTGCCGAAGACAGGCCGTGCCCCGTAAACGGCAAATGGCTAATATTAATTGGGACTACCCTGAACCGCGGGAGGGTATGGCCGGCTCCTACGACAGGCTGATAGGCCCCGGTGCCACGCGTGCGGAAATATATCTGCAGTTCACATTCGCCGCTGCGGCAGGGGTCGCGATGCCAACCTACGCCATCCTTAACCACCTGGGATGGAGTACCATACAACTCTTTGTCGCAACCGCTTTTGCCGTCGAGCTGACAGGCGGCATCTGTACAAACGCCACCTCATCCGCAAAACGCTGGTATCATCAGCCGGGTATGGAGTTCAGGCAGCATTTTGCCTTCGTTGCCATACACATACACCCACTTATCATAGCCTGGCTCTTCCGGTCTATGGACTGGATGTTTTTCGTCGTCGTGTACGGCTATCTTCTTGCCGCCACGGCCATTATCCTGCGAACGGAACTCTATCTCCGGCGTCCGGTAGCCTTTATACTCTTCAGCGGGGGTATACTGATTAACGGCTATCTGTTTACGCCCACGCACGGACTTGAATGGTTTGTGCCGTTCTTTTATCTGAAATTGCTTATGGGCCATATTCTGAGAGAAGAACCATATCGCCCGGAGGGCGAGAAAATTTGTCCTCATATGCCGACCGGCGAACATTCATAAAGGGAGGCGCGAGCGGGAACAATAATGCGATACAGCTTTAAGCAATTCTGCATCATCCAACGACAGGGGGAAAAGACATGCAAGGTGTCTTAGTCGCAGGCTCCACGGGGTATCTGGGGAAATACGTCACACGGGAATTTAAGAGACACGGGTACTGGGTGCGGGCGCTGGCCCGGAACCCGAAAAAACTTGAAGAGACCGGTCCGTTCCTCGAACCCGCGGTAAGGGACCAGATAGACGAGGTCTTCGTCGGAGAGGCCACAAGGCCCGAGACACTGACGGGACTCTGTAAAGGCGTGGAAGCGGTCTTCTCGTCACTCGGCATCACGCGCCAGAAGGAAGAGTACACCTTTACGGAAGTTGATTACCAGGCGAACAAGAACATCCTGGAGCTTGCGCTGGCCTCCGGCGTGAAGAAATTCATCTTCGTGTCCGTCGCCGGGGGTAAGCAGTTGAGGAATATTGACGTCATAGACGCGCGCGAAAGGCTGGTTGACGAACTTCACAATTCTAAGCTGGACTACACAATCATCCGCCCCACGGGTTATTTTTCGGATATGACGGAATTCCTGAATATGGCCGTCTCCGGAAGGGTTTATCTGATAGGACACGGCGAGTTCAGAATAAACCCCATCCACGGCGCGGACCTCGCCCGTGTCTGTATTGACGCCGTAAAAGGTTCAGAAAAGGAGATGGAGGCCGGAGGCCCCGAGACGTTCACCTATGAGGAGGTCGCAGAACTCGCGTTCTCTGTGCTTGGCAAGGAACCGAAGATCACCCACATACCCGCGCCGCCATACAGCCTCGCCGTTAAACTGATGTACCCGTTCGTGAGCAGCCGGACATATACAATTTCCAAATTCTACGCGACCGTAGCGCAGATGGATTGTGTCACGCCCCCGTACGGGACACATACTCTCGAGGATTACTTTAAAGAAATCGCCCCCGCGGTTGGAGGGGGAGGGCCCTAACTGTTCAAGATGCGGCGTGGGGGCTTGCTCCCACGTAGTAAATTACCCGCTGAGTCTCTCAATGCTTGGCGTTCTAATATCGTGTGAAAAGGAGCTGACTAAGAAATGTTCACATTTATCACCGGCAACCTGCGAAATATCATCCTGGGCCTTATCCTCGCCATCTTCGCCGGCGCCCTCGGCAGCGCCTTATGGCAGAGTGTCCGCAACCCCCTCTTCAGTCATTTCAGCGAACCGTCGGTCATAATAACGACGCTGGGCTCAAGCGCGCTCCTGGACGCAATGTATCAAGAAATAGGCCGGGGCTTCAGCCAGAACTACAGTATCTCGTCATATTACAGCCTCCACGAGACCGTGTTCGCGGTGTTTCTCGCGACTGTGTTAATTGCGTCAAGGATATTTATGGCCAAGGAGAGGAACATGACCAACGTTACGGCAGACGCCTCTGAGAAAACACACTATTTAGAGCATCGCATCAGAAGATTCTTGTACGCATTGACCGTCATGATACTGGCCCTGCTGGTCTTTTTCCAGATATGCCGCCTGTCGGATGAATACAAGAACAACGCAATCCTTCACATCCATCAGTCGATTACCATCTGTTCCCCCTTTGTCTCTGCAAATGAAATCGAGAAATTCTACAGCGAATTTTCCAGCATAAGGTCACGAGACGATTACATAAAACTGGACGAGAAACTAAGGACAATATCGGAGAAGAATGACCTCTACTTCCCCGAATTCAAGGTTTTTTGAAATTTTTAATTTAACCTGTAGTTGCCCCATTTATGGGGCGTTATAAATACGCTCGATAAATCGAGCAGCTACACAATATTCTTGTAAGGGCGGGGCAACCCCGCCCTACCGCCCACACCCCAAATTCCCCGGTAGACAACGACCTTTACGGTCGTTGATTGTATGATGTTATCAACGAGGTGAAACCTCGCTGTCCACCTCGTGGCACGGTTTGTCATTCTAATCTGTAGCGGTCGAGCTTGCTCGACAATACGCAGAGTAAACTCTGCCGCCGCAATAAGATCAAACCAAGCTCTGCCACTACAGTCTATTATGATAACGTCTGTATATTTTGCATCGGTTTCTGGATTCTTGTATACTAGCGGATGTGAAAACCGCTACTACGACTACGGCTACTACTAAAAACCCGGTATACGGCCCGGTGCAGTACCTTAAAGGTGTCGGGCCGTGGAGGGCGGAGGTGCTCGCGAGACTCGAAATCCATACAATCCGCGACCTGCTATACCATTTCCCCAGAGACTACCAGGACAGGAGCCGGATAAAGTCCATAAATGAGGTAGTGTTCAACGAGGCGACCACAATAAAAGGACAGATAAAAAGCGTAAGGGTCATACCCACAAGAAACAGGTGGGGGAGAAGACGGGGGGGCATACTTGAGGCGGTGGTGTCGGACGATACGGGCACCATAGCGGCCACATGGTTTAATATGGCGTTCCTGCGCGACAGGTTCAAGCCGGGCGACGAAGTATTACTCTTCGGCAAGATACACATGCACAAGTACCTGCAGATTATCAATCCCGAATTCGAGTTCCCCGGCAGGGATGATGACAATGAAACCGATAAAACCCCTGACCCGCTGGCGTCGGGGCGCATCGTACCCATGTACTCGCTTACAGAAGGGATTAAACAGAATTACCTGCGCCGTTTGATAAGACAAACGCTTGACGACTTCGCCCCGCGTCTGGAAGAACCCCTGCCGGAGCAACTGCTAAAATCAATAAAACTCGTGCCCGTACACAGGGCCATAGAGGACGCCCACTTCCCGGAGACTCATGATGTGCTGAAACAGGCCCGCAAACGGTTTGCCTACGAGGAAATCTTGTTATTTCAACTGGCACTGGCCATACGGAAACAGAAGATGACCACGGAGAAGGGCCACGCCTTCCGCATCGGGCAGACTATTGACAGCCATATACGGGACCGCTTTCCTTTTAAACTTACAGGCGCACAGGAGAGGGTTTTGGCGGAGATCCGGCGGGACATGGAGAGTCCGGGCCCCATGAACAGGCTGCTTCAGGGTGACGTGGGTTCGGGCAAGACTGTAATCGCCCTGTACGCGCTGCTTGCGGCGGTCGCGAACGGTTTTCAGGCGGCGTTTATGGTCCCGACCGAGGTGCTGGCGGCCCAGCATAACAGGACGGTGGGTAAATATCTGGCCGGGTCAAAGGTGAGGACACTGCTGCATGTGGGCGGCAAGGCCCCAAAGCAGAGGAAAAAGGATTTAGAAAAGATAAAAAACGGCGAGGTTGACCTGGTGATAGGCACCCATGCCCTTGTGTCAAAGGACGTGCAGTTCAAAAAACTCGGCGTGGTGGTGGTAGACGAGCAACACAAGTTCGGCGTGCTTCAGAGGGCACATCTGAAACAGAAAGGTATCAGCCCGGACGTGCTGGTCATGACCGCCACACCTATACCACGGAGCCTGTCCCTTACCCTGTTCGGAGACATGGATATATCGATAATAGACGAGCTTCCGCCCGGGCGCCCCCCTATCGAAACCAGATGGGTGACAAAAGGCAAGACACCCGGGGCATATGAGTTAATAGGAAAGGAATTGAATAAGGGCCGTCAGGTCTTTGTGGTATATCCGCTGGTAGAGGAGTCAGAAAAGCTCGACCTCAAGTCGGCTGTGGAGGGTGCCGAAACGTTCCGGCATAATTTCCCTGATTACACGATAGGGTTGCTGCACGGGCGCCTGAAACAGGACGCCAAGGACCGTATAATGGACGATTTCCGGCAGAAGAAGATAAACATACTGGTCTCCACCATAATAATAGAGGTAGGGATAGACATACCAAACGCCACGGTGATAGTAATCGAGCATGCCGAGAGGTTCGGGTTGGCCCAGCTCCACCAGCTCCGCGGGCGAACGGGTCGAAGCAGTGACCACTCATACTGCCTGCTCTTCGCGGACCCCAAAAGCGCCGACGCGCGCACGAGACTGCAGACCATCGTAACCAGCAACGACGGGTTCAGGATAGCAGAGGAAGACCTGAGGTTGAGAGGACCGGGAGCCTTCTTCGGCACACGGCAGCACGGCATGCCGGACTACCGGGTGGCCGACATGACAAAGGACCTGGCACTGCTCAAGACAGCCAGGGACGACGCCTTCAGCCTGGTCGAGAAGGACGGCTCACTCCGGGAATACCCCCTGCTCAGAAAGAACGTGCTGGAAAGGTACACCAGCAGGATAAGATTGGCGAGCGTTGTATAAAAAATAATGTGACCAATTCTCTTTTGTCGACTCAGACCATGAACAAGGTAATGATAATCGGCGGCTCAGACTCAGGTGGAGGGGCCGGAATCCAGGCAGACCTAAAGACCGTAACGGCCCTCGGTGTCTACGGCACCACCGTTATCACCGCAATCACGGCACAGAACACCCTTGGCGTGCAATCCGTCCATGCCACACCTTACAGTTCCGTAAGTGAACAGATAGATTCCATAATGAGTGACATGGGAACAGACGCGGTTAAGACCGGAATGCTCCTGAACGACGAGATAGTAGGGGCGGTCTCAAGGAAGATAAAAGAGTATCAACTTGACAGCGTGGTAGTCGACCCCGTCCTCTGCGCAAAGGATGGGAGTGCGCTCCTTGCGGGTGACGCCGCGGTTAAGAGGTTGGTATCGGAACTACTGCCGCTTGCCGCGATAGTCACGCCGAACATACATGAAGCCGGGGTGTTATCCGGCGTCTCCATTAACCGGCCGGAACACGTTAAAGAAGCGGCCCAGTCTCTGCGCGGAATGGGCGCGAAGAACGTGCTTATAAAAGGCGGCCACGCGCCCGAAGACTGGCCATCGGTGAAAAAAGGGGTGGTAGAGGATCTGTTTTATGACGGCAACAACTTCAGGCAGCTCGTCTCACCCAGGGTTGATACCGGCAACGCGGGCGGTGTGCACGGGAGCGGCTGCACACTGGCCTCAGCCATAGCGGCAGGACTCGCGCGCGGCAAAGGTGTTGAAGGGGCTATCCTCTTCGCAAAGAAATTCCTGAACGATATTATCGCAAACAACTTCAGGATTGGCCGCGGTAACAACGTTCTCGACCCATCGGGTTACAAAAAGGGATAACGACCTTAACTTTTCCCCCCTCAAATCCAAGGCTTCTTGCGGCCCCCGGACACGTTTCCGGTCCCTTTTCTACCATCTTATCTCGTTGTCCATGCACATGTTAGAATAAATGCGGCCCCGGTTTCTACTGGTTTTAGACCGTTCTCACGGGCGAGGAGGGGCAGAAAAGGGCCGCACACCCTATCTCCTTATACTACAACATGTTGTGTGTTCATCTAAAAAATATACAAAATATTGTGTTTCACGCTTGACATTTCAATATATAGACATATAATACTGCCCGTATACTACATGTGGCTTGGCAGGAAGTTAATCCGGTTTAAGTAAACACTCTTGTCCTTTTTTAAACGTTTAGATTGTTTTAATCCTAATACACTTTAGCGAAAGGAGGTAACTCGGAGATATGACCCCAGCATTACTCGAACAAGAAGTGTGTAATACCTCTGTGTTGGAAGAAAGACTTCAGGCCTTTTGCGACGCGGTTAATTTCCATGATTATCTGGAGATTGACGGTGTAATTCATGCAGGTGAAGAGAAGCACGGTATCAAGTTTGAAGAAGACGTCCTTAAGGTTCTGAACCACAAGATGCATACGGCTTACTATATCTCTCTTAAGGCCATAATGAAGCAGAAACTTGGCGACGTAATTGAGGCCTTGGAAACGGGCATAAGGGAGAAGCTCTATAGCGTAACCAGAATCGTGGGTTACTACAGCCGCGTGTCCAACTGGAACAAGTCAAAGCTCGGTGAGCTAAAAGACAGGCACAGAGGTGACTATTCAGTCAGGAAGGTCGCTTAGAGAAACAACGTAAAACAAGCAAAGGAAGTATTCTGAGAACCCGCGGGGCGAGCGAGATAAAATATCTTGCTCGCCCCTTGTTTTTCTGGAGTTTGTCGCTTTTAGCGTAACCCTGCGTATTAAAGCCCCCTGGTTCCTGGTTTAAGACACCCTGGCCGGATATTATTTCTTCTCCAGTGCTTCAAAGGCCATTGATACCGCCTCCTCGGCATTCCTGGCTATGACCGGGCCGGGCCGGTCAAGCCGGCTGGCGTTGAGGTCAAACCCCCATGTACTTATCCCGACTACGGGTTTATACTTCATCAGGGCATAAGCTATCTCTGAAAGGGTGCCTAGTTTTCCTCCTACGGCAATAACTGCGTCACCCGAGTAGGCAACCAGGGTGTTTCTCGCATAACCTAAGCCGGTGACAATAGGTATATCAATGTACGGGTTCATTTCTTCGGTATCCTCCCCCGGCAGTATGCCAACTGTCAGCCCGCCGGCCTCTCTCGCCCCTTTCGCCGCGGCCTCCATAACCCCACCCAGACCGCCGCATATCAACACCGCACCCCGTTTTGCCACCTCACGGCCGACTTCCTCCGCCGTCCTGAACTCTTCTTCCGTCGCGGAACTGGCGCCTATAACGGATATGCATCTTTTCTTGGCCATTGAAGTTCTTTCTCACAGTAAAAACGTAAGACAGGGATTATTGCCCGGCCAACGTTGGCTGTCAAGGTAAATTGCGCTTGCAATAAATCCAGACCTGCTATATGGTAACATTTCCCATAAACGGGGGAGATTTTAATAAAAAAATATTCCTACCGGGAGTGCAAGGGCATGGAATATCCCAAGTTACGGCCTGTGGAGGCCTTCCCTTATAATGAACCGGGGAAGGAGGGCATCTGCCTGAGAGATCCTTCCAACATCACTGACACGATTCTCGTCGTGCCTCATCATTTGTTTGAAATAATAAGACTGTTTGACGGGCGGCACTCCCTCCTTGACGTACAAACGGTATACGCAAAACGGCACGGCAATATACCGCTCAAGGAACAGATTGAAGGTGTCATAAACACGCTCGACAAGGCCATGCTGCTGGAGAGTGAGCGCTTTACTCAGTTCCTAAAAGACCTGAAGGAGGAGTTCAGGCGTTCGAGCATAAGGAAGGCCGCCTTTGCCGGCAAAGGATATGACAGCGACCCCGGGAAACTGAGACAACAGATAGACACCTTTTTCACCTCGGACGGCGGTCCATGTAAGCCGGGTGGAAAAAGGTCCGGGAAGAAATCTAAGAACGTCGTAAAGGGCGCCGTGCTACCGCACATAGACTTCGACAGGGGCGGCCCCTGCTTCGCATGGGGATACAAAGAGATAGAAAAGTCTTCCAATGCCAGATGTTTCATACTGTTAGGCACTTCCCATGGAGACATGAACGGGCTTTTTTCCGTCACGAAAAAGGATTTTGAGACGCCGTTTGGACTCCTTCGCACCGACAAGGAAATCGTTACCGCCATTGAGAAGGCCGGCGGGAAGGGATTCTTTAAGGGTGAGTTTGCCCACAAAAACGAACACTCGCTGGAATTTCAGGCCATATTCCTCCACTACCTGTATGACGGCAAGAGGGACGTCAGCATAGTACCCGTCCTCTGCTCGTCATTCCATGAGATGATAAAGGACGGTAAGAGCCCGTCTTCGGTACAGGAGGTGAATGATTTCATAGAGACACTAAAGGGCGTCATTAAGGGGAATGGGAAAGACGTCTTTTTAATAGCAAGCGCGGACCTGAGCCATGTCGGACCACGTTTCGGCGACCCCCTGCCCCTGACCAGCCAGGACCTCCAGAAAATAGCCGAAGAGGACATGGACATGATAAGGTTTATAGAAAACGTTGACGCAGAGGGATTCTTTCACAGTATCCAGAAAGACGGCGACAGGAGGAAGATATGCGGGCTTTCGCCGATATACGTACTCCTGAAGGTACTGGATGCCTCCAGAGGGAAATTGCTCAAATATGAACAGTGGCCGGACCCGAGGGGCATGGTCAGCTTCGCCAGTATCGGCCTCTATTAGTCCGCCCCGGAAAACCCGTCCAAACCATGGAAACTATGGTATAATTATTTAAGAGAGGGTTGTGAAAACAACCTCTATGACAACCGGCAGCACCGGCAGGAGGCAACGTGCACGTGCGTACTAAGAAATTCCATAAGAATTTCTCCTCCCTGAAGAGCTCTCAGAGAGACCCATAAAGAGTCACGCCCCCTTGCCGGCTGCCGCGGATTATGGATAAGGGTTCGGGGTGTAACCCTGGAGGATGGGCTGCCCCGGTTTTTTTAACAGCTTCCACGTCTTCAACTTAGGCCATCTGCCCCTGCTTTATTTTGTTATCCGACAAGCCATAATAGTAGGACTTCATACGTAGTGCGTCCTCGTCCTGGGCGTCCTTGCTCTCACAGATGACCGTAGGGCTAAGTCCATATTCCGCAACAAGTTCTAGAAACGGCTCAAACCTTGGCCCGTAGCCGCCCACCTTGTAGTTCTTGTGGCACTTCTCGCCTCTCTCGCCGTACTCTACCGGATAAAAATGGCAGTGCAGTCTTTTCATCTCCTCAAGGCCCAGCCTTTCAATAAAACGCTCAAATATCCTTTTAAAATCATCTTTTCCCGACAACATTCCTCCCTCGCGGGCGTATATGTGGGCAAAATCAAGACACGGTCTCAGGAAATCCAACTCGTTGCACATGTACAAGACCTCATCCAGTGAGCCCAGGTACGACTTCCCACCCGCGGTTTCAACGCAGATAAGCGCGTCCTTGTTGTCGGTGTTTCTACGTATTATCCTGAGGTTGCCCAGACACCGCATCATCGCGTCCCGCGCGTCTCCCCGGTAAGGCCCCGGGTGCAGCACTATCTTCCGAGTACCAAGATAAGAGGCAAATTCCAGACATCTGAGCATAAGCTCGATAGAGTTTTTCACCACCTCTTTATCTGTACTGGTCAGCACCACATAATACGGCGCGTGTATGGAGAGGGCTATCTCCTTCAGGTCTGCATTTTTTCTGAGTAACAGGGCCCTTTCCCGTGTCAGCCTGATTCCATGGGTAAACTGGACCTCGTAGGCGCCAAGGCCGATACCCGCCAGCCAGAGGGGATTATTGACACTATCCCGCTTGTATTTGGATTTCCAGAAATTCGGCGGACATCCTGCCACCCCGAATTTTGCACCTTCTGTCATGGTTATCATCAGTCCCACCCGGTACACGAACAATTGAATAAATACTTACTTCACCCCGGAGAGGTCGAACTTGAACTCTACGTCTTTCTGGCCGGGCAAGCTGACCACAAGGGTTGCCGCGCCGTCAGGGTCCACCTCCTTCGTGTCAAAATAATAGTAGCATATGGCCCTGTACGCCGGCGGGTTGGGCCAGGAGTCGGTAGGCTCGGCCTTCATGACGGTTTTGGATTCTATGGGTTTTATCGTCTTCTCTTTCTGTACGATGACGGCGCGTGCTCCTTGCGCAAAGTCCCGCGCCTCTCCGTACACCGACACACCGAAGGCCAATTTACCCCTGGATTTTTCCAAGATCTCGTCAATGACCTCGGAGTCAACGGCTTCGTCTCCGGCGGCGGCGTGTTTGGCCTCAAAGGCTATCTTCGAGAAGGGGGTGATAACCCTGGCAGAGCCCGTGCCGTAGCCCAGGTCTACCCTCCAGTCCTTGAAGAATTCAAGGTAGCCGGTGTCTTTGTTGTCCCTCCCATACCGGAGAGCCTCCTTCACGTCTTCCCCGGTGAGGTCTACAAGTACGGCGCCGGCCGGTGGCGATGCGAACGAGAATAAGAATGAAAAAATACCCCACATCAAAACTAACGTCGTGAGAACTCTCTTATTCATTTACGTTGTCCTCCGTATCCTCAATCTCCTCGGGCGTCGGCTTTTTTCCCCTCTTCCCTCTTTTATCCTTAAAGACCCGTTCCACGGGGCACTTCAGCCTGGGGAGTTTTGGTGTTTTCTTCTTTTTTGCCATTACGTAACCTTTGAAAAAGCTTACGGGTTCCCTTAGTTTTTCCACTCCCTTGACGGGAATGGGTGAAGGGCAGGGTGGTCGTTCACCTCCACCTTATCCTCCCCCTCGAGGCACCGGAAGCCCTGCGTTGACAAGCAAAAAGGAAGGTGAAAAAACCGGGAAGACGGTAGTTAATATAATGAGGGAAAGGGCTGCGGCCGAAGAAGAAGAAGTATGTCTTTTTACAACCATTACATAAGGAACTACTCTAACACTCCCAATTACTCTAAGGCCCTGCCTCCGGGTTTGCCGGTGAGACGAATTCTTCCGGATAAGTCGTGCTCTCGGGCACAATGCTTATTTTGTCCAGGATTTTGATCAAAAGTGTATTATAGTCGTCGATTTGTTCTCTCAATGTCTCAAATTCGAATTCCAGTCCCTCCCGCAGTTTTGCCCTGTCTTTAGATGACTCATCCTGGAAGAACTCCATAAGCGAGAGTTTTTCCTTAATCTGCTGGTAGTCCTCCTCCAGCACGATTATTCTGACGATGAGGTCTTCCTGAGCCTCTTTCATTCCCTGAGAGAACTGCCTGAAATGCTTATCCATCTCCCGGCGGTATGTCCTCAGTCGACGTTCCTGCCTTGTAGCTTCTTCTTCTTCATGCTTTTCCTGCGGCGTTGCCTGAGGCGCGGTCATAGTGGTCACGGGGTAGACCGGGGTTCTTTCTTTCTTCTTATTGCCTCCAAACAGGCAGCCATGGCAGCATAGCGTCAAAAAGGCGAGGCAAAGACACAATAAAGGACTATTCTTGTGTATCTCATTCATGGTCTGTGGGTCACGCACTTTCGAAAAATGACAACGTATTGTCTCCCTGCGCAGACAGACGAATAACCGGGGGCTAAAATACCCGTCACAGGATGGGTAGATTAATCAGGCTGTCATTTCTTATGTAGTTTTCTCCTCGCTCAAGGGCAAGCTTGTTTATTTCGTATAGAGCCGCCTTCTTGCCTCTCAAGGCCTTCTCCAGACAGTTCAGAAAGATATCGGCAGGTATAATGTTTTTTATATAGTTATACACCCCCATCATCACCATGTTCGACGCCACCACGTTCCCCAGTTCGTTGGCCATCTCAGTGGCGGGGATCCTGTAGACCTTTACGCCCGGCGGGTCCTCCACGTTTACCATGGAAGAGTTCAACAAAAGGAGGCTGTTCGGTTTCATGAAGTCCTTGAGCTTTATGTAGGAAGGCTGGTTCATGGCTATCAGGGTATCGGCCTCTTCCACCATTGGTGAGTATATTTCCTCTGTAGAGACAATCAGGTGGTAACACGCGGCTCCGCCTCTGACCTCTGTGCCATAGGAGGGGAAGAAAGTTACGTACTTGCCGTCAAGCATGGCGGCACGTGCCAGCAACCTTCCAAAAAGCATCATGCCCTGACCTCCATATCCCACCAGCATGACCTTTTCCGTCATGACCTCCCCCTTTCCCAGTCCTTAAAAGTGCCCAGCGGATATGTCTTGGTCATTTCTTCATCTATAAATTTCATCGAATCAAGGGAGTTCATTCTCCAGTAAACGGGGCATGGAGAAAGCACCTCTATAACGGAGAGACCCTTCTTCCTCATCTGTGTCCTGAAACCTTTTTTTATGGCCGCTTTTGTATTTTGCACGTTTTTGGGGTCCGTGATGGAAACCCTGGTCAGGTAGCCGCATCCGTCTACGGTTGCCAGGAGCTCGCAGATGCGTATAGGATAACCGTGGTCGTCGGCGTTCCTTCCGTCCGGACACGTTATTGTCCGCTGGTCCAGGAGGGTCGTCGGGGCCATCTGCCCGTTAGTCATTCCATATACGGAGTTGTTGACAAATATTACGGTTATGTTCTCCCCCCTGCTTGCCGTGTGGATTATTTCCGCCAGCCCTATGGCGGCCAGGTCTCCGTCGCCCTGGTAGGCAAATATCAGGCTGTCTGGATGGACCCTCTTTATGCCTGTGGCCACCGCTGGGGGCCTACCGTGGGCGGCCTCACTCATGTCAATATCGAGATAGTTATAGGCAAGCACAGCACACCCCACCGGGGCGACACCTATAGTCTTACCCCTCATATCCCACTCATCGATTATCTCCGCAATCAGGCGCTGTACGAGCCCATGGCCGCAACCCGGGCAGTAATGGGTGGCGACTTTGTGAAGCGTCTTAGGCGGTGCATAAAGTGTTTCCATAATGATTCAAATATCTCCCACAGAAAAATAAGGGAATACTCCTTGCTTCAGCCTTTGATCATTAAAAGGCAGGCTCAAATTTCTATCATCTCTACGGAGTCTGTGGCCCTGACCTTCGGCATCACTTCTAATATGCTGTTTAGAACATCCTTTGTAGAAGGCACACCACCCCCCGTACGTCCGTAGAAATACACCGGCCGCCGTCCCAATACGGACAGCTTAACGTCCTCTACCATCTGGCCGGCGCTCATCTCAATTACCATAAAGGCCTTTGCTTTTTGCGAGAGCCGTTTAAGGGCCTCCCCGGGAAAGGGCCACAGAGTTATAGGTCTCAGAAGCCCTACGCGGTATCCCTTTTCAGAAGTCTTTTTTATAACCTCTCTACATATCCTTGCGCACGTGCCATAGGCTACAAATACAAGCTCGGCGTCTTTTGTGTCTATTTCCTCGTAGCGAATCTCCGTGTCTTCGATCCTGCGGTATTTCTTCTGCAGCCGATGGTTAAACTCCTCCAACTCCCCTTTTACCGGATAGAAAGATTTTATGACGTTCTTCGGCCTCCCGTCAGCCCCCGTAAGGGCCCACTTCTTGGGCGGCAGGTACGTCTTCATCTGCTTATAGAACTCCACAGGTTCCATCATCTGTCCCAGCTGCGCGTCCCCCAATATCATAACCGGGTTACGGTACTTGTCGGCCAGGTCGAAGCCATCGTACACAAGGTCCGCAACCTCCTGCACCGAGCTTGGAGCAAGGACAATAATCCGGTAATCACCATGGCCACCGCCTTTAACCGCCTGGAAGTAATCGGACTGAGACGGGGAAATGTCTCCAAGGCCCGGCCCTCCCCTCTGTACGTTTACAATGACGCAGGGGAGCTCACTGCCAGCGAGGTAAGATATCCCCTCCTGCTTCAGGCTTATGCCCGGACCCGATGAAGAGGTCATGGCCCTGGCGCCGGCAGCGGCACTGCCGTAGAGCATGTTAATGGCGGCTATCTCACTTTCCGCCTGTATAAAGGTTCCGCCGACCTGAGGCATCCTTACGGCCAGATAGTTAATGATCTCGTTTTGTGGGGTGATCGGGTAGCCGTAATAGAACCTGCAGCCTGCCTGTACGGCGGCCTCAGCCGCGGCCTCGTTCCCCGTCATTAATTGTTTATTGTGCAGTGACGATTTCAATCGCTGCCTCCGGACACATTATCGCACAATGACGGCATCCACTACAAGCGGCGCCGTCCTTAAAATAAACGGGCGTAAGCCCGTAATCATTCAAAGTGTTGCACATTTCCAAAGAATCGTGATGGCAGACCGGTACACAGAGTTCGCAACCCTTGCAAAGATTCTTGTCTATTTTAACCATTACCATACTTAGGACTGCCTCCCCATGAAAGTTTCTCTCTTAACACTGCGTAAAAACTTCTTATCCCGGTATCAACAAGTTTCAGGCGGGTATCAGACCTCTTCACTCTTACTACGTCTCCCGGCAACAAGTCGTCGTAGACCTGACCGTCAACGGTCAACCCCGTTTCAACACCATCGCTTACGATTTCCATCATCACATCCGACTCCCCGGAGATTACCAGGGGCCTGTTCGTCAGCGTATGCGGACAAATAGGAGAGACGACAAGGGCGTCTATATCGGGTGAGAGAATCGGCCCTCCCGCCGAGAGGCAGTGGGCCGTCGACCCCAACGGTGTAGACACAATAAGGCCGTCGCTGCTATACGTGGTCACGTCTTCCCCGTCAATAAAGAGTTTTACCGATATCAGCCTAGAGAGGGACGTTCTCGACACCACGGCGTCGTTGACCCCCAATGATTCATTTATTACCTTCCCCTTGCGTTCTAATTGGCAGTTTAGCAGCATTCGCGTATTTACTTTGTACTTCCCTTTGAAAACGTTATCCAGGTGACTGTACATATCCTGCGGAGTCAGCTCCGCCAAAAAACCAAAGAGTCCCAGATGTATTCCTATGACGGGTATACCATATGGACTTACCATTCTCGAAACCCGCAGGAACGTCCCATCGCCACCCAGCGTGATAGCAAAATCGCCTTCCAGAGGACTCGTCTCCTCCGCCTGTACGATGTCCATGGGAGCAGTAAGTACCCTTTCCTTTAACCATGAATCAAGTTCCTTAAGGGTATTTCTAATCTTCTCTTTCCCGGTGTCTCCAATTATTAATACCTTCTTCATTAAACCGATTGGTGTCTGACCGGCCTCACCGGTGCATGGAGACCCGACTTCTCAAGCTCGTTCATAAAAGTCCCGAAAATACCCTCTTCATCAAGCCCCAGGTCCCTTAGAAGTTCACTTCTGGAACCATGTTCAATAAATCTGTCGGGGATTCCAAGTCTCCGTATCTTTCTCGTGTCCGCGCCCTCTTCGGAAAGCATCTCCAGCACGGCGGAACCAAATCCACCCGGTAAGGCGTGGTCTTCAACCGTGAAAACAACGGGGTGCGTTTCGACTGCCTCCAGAATGGTCTTCTTGTCAAGAGGTTTGACGAACCGCGCGTTTATAACGGTTACTTCAACCCCCTCCCTGCCAAGGGCCTCGGCTGCCTTAAAGGATGGGTAAACCATGGCGCCATAGGCGATTATGGCACCGTCGCGGCCCTCCTTTAAGACCTCCGCCTCGCCCCAGGAGAATTTACGGGCCGGGAGGTCGAGCTCGTCGTCGGGCACGTTTGCCCTGGGGTAACGGATGCCGCTGGGGCCCTCCCCGTCTATCGCCAGTTCAAGCATCAGCCTCAGCTCGCGGCTGTCCTTTGGGGCCATCAGCTTCATGCCCGGAAGGTGTCTGAGGTAAGCGATGTCGAACGTCCCGTGATGAGTGGGGCCGTCGTTCCCAACAAGTCCGCCCCTATCCATGGCAAACACTATGTTATTCTCTTGTTGCTGAAGACAGACGTCGTGGAATACTTGATCGAAGGCTCGCTGCAGGAAGGTTGAATATACGGCAATTACCGGCCTGAGGCCCGAGGCCGCCAACCCGTTTGCCAATCCTACGGCATGTTGTTCGCATATGCCTACGTCAAAATATCTGTCAGGGAATTTGTCCCTGAATGTAGTCAGCCCTGTACCGCTCGGCATGGCCGCAGTAAGGGCGATTACTTTTTCGTTCTTCCCTGCTATCTTTACCAGCGCCTCTCCGAAGACCGAGGTGTAGCTGGCCTTCTTTTTCTTAGAAGTCTTTACTATCCTGCCATTTTCCAGTTGGAAGGGACCTGCGCCATGAAATTCGGCCGGGTCCCGAAGGGCCGGTTCAAAACCCTTCCCTTTTTTCGTGATGACGTGCAGTAATTTAGGCCCCTTTATGGATTTAATCCGATTAATTGTGCCGATGAGAAGCGGAATATTGTGCCCGTCTACAGGACCATAGTATTGAAGTCCCAGGTCCTCAAATATCTGTCCGGGGGTCATGCCTCTCTTCATGGCCTCGGCAAGGTGCTCCAGGACGTTCTCTACGGGCTTGCCGAAGATGGGCAGTATGTTCAGGAGGTGGCGTACCTCCTTCTTAAAGTCCTTGTATAAGGGCAGTGTTCTCAGCTCAGTAAGATATTTCCCCACGGCCCCGACGGTTGGGGATATGGCCATTTCGTTATCATTTAATACCATAAACAGGTCCTTTTTTATGCCTCCGGCATGGTTAATGGCTTCAAAGGACATGCCGGCTCCCATGGCGCCGTCTCCCACTACTGCAACTATCTTTCTGTCCAGGCCCAGCAAGTCGTTGGCACAGGCCAGGCCCAGGGCGGAAGATATGGCGTCACCGCTGTGGCCGGAGGTGAACTGGTCGTAGACCGGGCTCTCTTTCCTGTCAGGGAAACCACTTAGGCCCTTATACTGACGCAGGGTCTCAAAGGCGGCCTTCCTTCCCGTAAGGATCTTGTGTACATAGCACTGATGACCTACGTCCCACACCAGCCTGTCCTTGCCAAAGTCAAAACAATAGTGCAGCGCTATGGTCAGCTCCACTACTCCCAGGTTGGACGAAAGATGGCCGGGATTCTTGGAAACTGCATTTATAATTAAGTCGCGTATCTCCTCGGCCAGTTGAGGCAGGGACTCTACAGGCACCTCCTTCAAATCCTTCGGACCGTTAATTGTATCCAGTACACTCAACATCTTGTCTTCCTTCAAAACATTATTCCTTGCTGTCGGCCTCGTCCGGGGGCCCTTCCGGCAGGTCTTTGACCAAGAGCCTCCCCTTTCCATCCCTGGCAAAAACCTTCAATCTCTCTTCTGCTTTCTCCAGGAGCTTCAGGCTCTTACGGTATATTCTAATGCCGTCTTCGTATTTTGCAAGAGATTCATCCAGGCTGAGCTCGCCTTGTTCCAATTCTACCACTATCTCCTCCAGCTGTTTCAAGGCCTCTTCAAACTTCATGGCCGCTCTCTTAGCGTTTTAGTTGCCGGGTTGTCTTTTCTATTACAGAAACCGCGGAGCCTTTATGGAAACGCGTCTCAATCCTGTCTCCGCGCCTCAAGCCTTTTGCGGCGGTAAGCACCTCGCCGTCCTTCGTGGTAATGGAATAACCCCTGGCCAGCACCTTCAATGGGCTCAGGCCTTCCAGCTTGTTGCCCGTACCTGCCAGGCGTTCCCTCTTTAATGTAAGCAAATGGCTCAGGCCTCGGCTAAACCCGCAGGATAACTCTTCCACCCTGGCCCTGTACCGGTGCACAGTTTCCAGAGGCTGACGAAAACCATATCTGCGCGGGAACTCCATCAGCCTGTTTCTCACGCCTTCCAGCCTGCCACGCGCGGCGTTGTGTATCCTCGATATCAGTGTGTCCATCCTTTCCAGAAGTTCATCTCTTACGGGAACAACCATCTGCGCGGCCGCGGTTGGAGTTGGGGCCCTCAGGTCGGCCACAAAGTCAGAGATGGTAAAATCTATCTCATGTCCCACCGCAGATATTACGGGAATTTCAGAGGCGTAAATGCTCCTCGCTACCACTTCCTCATTAAAGGCCCAAAGGTCCTCTATGCTCCCTCCGCCCCTGCCGACGATGATTACATCGACAGGAGTATTGGAGCGGTTATTATTGATGTCAGTTATGGCAAGGGCTATCTCCTCACCGGCCCCCTCTCCCTGAACCCTTACGGGGTAGATAATAACCTCAACCTGAGGTGACCTTGTGCGCAAAATCTTTAGCATGTCTCCCAAAGCCGCGCCACTGAGAGAACTAACAATAGTCACCCGCCGTGGCAAAAAGGGTAACGGCTTCTTGTGTGCAGGGTCAAAAAGACCCTCCTTTTCCAGGCGCTCCTTTAGCTGCAAAAACGCGAGCTGCAGCGGGCCAATTCCCCTGGGTTCAACCACCTCAATTACGAGTTGATACTGGCCCCTGGGGGCATAAACGGAGATAGAGCCAAAGGCTATTACCTCCATCCCGGTTTTCAACGTAAAGGGGACTCTGACAGCGACGTTACGAAACATCACGGCCTGGAGTTGAGCATACTTATCTTTTAACGTCATGTACACGTGGCCGGACCCCGGCCTGCTTATATTCGAGACCTCTCCTACCGTCCACACCTCCCAAAACTCTTCTTCGATAGAGTCTTTAATCCTTTGGGTTATCTCAGAGATTGTATGGACCTTTTGCTCTATGGAGCCCGGTTCTCTGGTCAGGGTCGATATGTCAAGGTTGTTGCTCATTGTTAGTGTCGGTGTCCGTATCCGTTGTTTTCGTGTACTACCAGTCTTTTGATCCCTTCCGCCTTGCCTGTGGAGGCGTCAACCGTTATGATAACGCCGCTCATTCTCACGTCCTCCTTTGCCACCTCGAAGCGGGTAGGCATCTGTGTCGTAATGAACTTCAGGACATGGTCCTTGTTCCTGCCCAAAACAGAGTGATAGGGACCCGTCATCCCCAGGTCGGTTATATAAGCGGTGCTTTCCGGTAAGACCCTCTCGTCCGCCGTTTGTATGTGAGTGTGGGTCCCTACCACGGCACTTACCCTTCCATCCAGATACCATCCCATGGCTACCTTTTCAGAAGTCGCCTCGGCGTGAATATCGACAATAATTATCTGCGCCCTTCCGGAGACCTCCTTAAGTATCCGGTCGACCGCCCGGAAGGGGCAGTCTATAGGAGACATGAACACCCGGCCCAAGAGGTTTATGATGGCTATATCAGGCCCCAGATGGGTTTTTACCACAACCCACCCTCTGCCCTTGGCCAGGGGTGAGTAGTTTGCGGGCCTTAGTATCCGGCTTTCCGTCTCCAGGACCGGAATTGCCTCCTTTTTCTTCCAGACATGGTCCCCTGTGGTAAGGACATTCAGTCCAGAGGCAAACAGTTGTCTGGCCGCATCCTGAGTTATGCCTGAACCGCCTGCGGCATTTTCCGCGTTGGCCACGGCGAAGTCTATTTTTTCTTCTTTTAAAAGAGCGGGCAGTCTATTTTCTATGATGTCCCTTCCCGGTTGCCCGACAACATCACCTAATACTAGAACGTTAAACTTCATTTTCCGGCCCATCTCGATGTTGGTACTGATTAGGCGTAAAGACGCCGATTGTGGATTTAACGGCTTTTTGCTTGAAGCCGTTTTTTTAACATCTCCTCGATATCTTGCGGGATGAAGGCGCTTACTTCTCCGCCAAGGCTAACCGCGTCTTTTATTAACGTGGAATTTAAAAAGGAATACTTTTCACTCGTCATTATGAAAACTGTCTCCACGTCTTTTCTCACGGTGCGGTTGGTAAGGGCCATCCGGAACTCATATTCAAAATCCGACAAGGTTCGTATGCCCCTAAGGATGATGTTTATGTCCTTTCTTTGAAGGTAGTCCACGAGCATACCGTCAAAGCTGTCAACCTGTATGTTCTTAAGGTGTCTGGTGTGGTCGGTAAGCATCCGTTTTCGTTCTTCAACACTGAACAAAGGTTCTTTATGCGGGTTGACTCCAATGGCGACTATTACTTCATCGAAGACCTTACTGCCTCTTTCGATTAGATCCAGGTGCCCGAAGGTGAGCGGGTCAAAGGTGCCGGGGTAGACCGCCTCCGTCATGGTTTTCTCCCGGTAAAGGTACGACTACGCCCGAAGGCCTGCGCCAAGCCCTTGGGCCGAAGCACAAAACTGAAACCTTTATTACGGTTTACGATATCATAATTCACAGAAAAACCTGCAATCCAGTCATGAGACTCTCGAGTAAAGGAGAAGTTACTGAAAAGGTTTTTTGAGGTTGTCCCGCCGCTTTTTGTTCTGGCCCCCAGGTCAAAACTTTCAGTAAAGTTCGCGCGCCATTTCTTGCTGACCAGGACGTTCGCACCAAGTGTCACAGTCTTGCTGGTATGTTGTATAAACCTGTAGCCTCCAAAGTATCTCCAGCTTTCCGATTTCTGAAATGAAAGGCCAATGTTAAAAACGTCGAGGTTCCTTTTGTTCAAATTAAACTCGTTACGTTCAGACGTCACGGCTAATCTGTTGGTAACCTGCGCCCGGAGGTCAGTTTGTAAGTAGCTGTCCCGCCTTGGAATAAAGGCGCCTTCCGGAGTCTCCACCGTACGGACTACTTCACCTCTCCCTTGTTTGCTCGGCCTGAAAAAATGTAATTCGGTATTTAACTCAAGCAGATCTACAACCGACATCTTCCATGGCGGGCCGCGGCGGGTCTGTATACGGTTCCTCACACCGATAGTTGCGGTGCGGTAATCCTCAAGCCCGTCCGACCTTTCATACTGAAGTATGTTTTCAGAGGTTTGCGTCGAGAGCGGCGCTAATAACACACGCCACTGGGGGATGATTATGTGGCGCAGCCCGTTGATTCTTAACAACCTGTTCTCATAGCTGTAGACCCTCCATAATTCCGTGCTGCCCTCAAAACCCAGACTCCCAATAAACCTCGCCGTGGCCGGACCCTTGGGTCCGCCGTCCTCCAGGCTCTTGCTGTATGCAGCCACCCGGCCTCCTACAAACGGGTTGGCCTTAAAGATCGACCACTTGAACGGCGCACCGAGCGTGCCATCCAGGTCCAATCGGAATGAGTCCCCGGTGGTCGCCTTGAGTCTATCGAACGTCTCCTTGTCCCTATCTTCCATTCCTTCATCTATCTGATACCGAAGGTAGCCCACATCGGCCCTGGAGGTCATGTTAAGTCTATTCTCCCACAGAGGTTGTCCTATCATGTCGTAGGTCAGTTCGGGAAACGCCTCAGGGCCTGTCTGAAAATCATTTAACTGGTCTTTTACGAGGAAGACCGCACCGCGATTATCCCTGAGCCACCTGAGATTGAGATACGTCTCCTGCTTCTTGCCTTCAAAAAACTCCCTTTCAAAAAATTCTCTCAAGAAATCTCTATCGCTCAGGTAAGAAAGCTCAATATCCGCACGCAGTTCCTCCGTGGCCTGCAGCCTGTTACGCAAGAGAATTCTACCTCTATTCCTGTTTTTGACCTCCTCCTGGGGCGTGGAAACGTCCCTCTTGAGTTTGTCGTTGAGGTAATATGTCAGGAAGAAGCCTTCCAGGCCATGCAGTACGTCTTCACGTTTATAATCGTACTCAGAGCCGAATCCCGGTCCCCTCTTATCAAAGTAGTCTGCGTTTATGAGCAACTTACTCCAACTGCTTAAGCTGTCCGGGACAAACGGAAGCACAAAGGGATTCCAATCTGTAGTTACATAAACACCGTAACGGTCAGTTTTTC
>JAMXCW010000008.1 GCA_024451685.1 Candidatus Bathyanammoxibius amoris
CAATGTTAAGAAAAAATCCTTGCCTTACATATCGTGGTCAAAAGGTACCTGCCAAGGGTCACGATATTGATTGGAATGAAGTGGCATCTAAATACCATAGCTACATCCTTGGGCCTTTTGCAAAAGAAATGGTTTGTAAAGATAAGAAGATAGGTAAGATTAGAAATGAACTATTGAATTATCTTAGTTCAATACCGGATGAGAAACTTAAGGGAATGGAGATTGCCGATTTCGGTTGCGGGCCTGGAAATATTATTGAACATTTAAAAGGCAGGGTTTCAAGGCTAACGGGAATAGACAAAAGCGGGGCCGCGTTGAAAATAGCGTCAACCAGCGCTCGAAAGAACGGCATTGTATTTACTGCGTGCCGCAATGATCTCAAGAAAGTAAAATTGAATCGGCAATTCGATCTAATAATTTCGGTTAATTCAATTTTGCCTAAAGAGCGAAAAGACGTTGTACCAATACTTGAAGGGATTAGAGAACACCTCAAATCTGACGGGGAACTCTTAGCTATACTCCCTTCTTACGACACAACAAAGTATCTCAGAAAGTTATTGAAAAAGTATTATGTCAGCTTTTATAAAGATAAAAGGCAGGCAGAAGAAACCCTTCGCACTTTCGCTAAAATGAAGAAGGTAGATGATACTAAATGCGCGTATGCTGATGATGGTAAGATTCAACAATGCTACCACACTCCAAAAACTATAAAGCACGAATTCAAGAAGGCGGGCCTTAAAATAATTGGAGAACCAAAAAAGGTTTACTATCCATGGGATTTGACTAGAAAATTCGATTACGGATATTTCCCGGAGGCTAAGGAAGAGATATGGGATTGGTTTGTTGTAGCAAAAAGAGCTGAGAAAAGTTAGCAGCTATTACTTTTTTAAGCCCACCTGATTCCCCACAGCCTTAGAAGGAAACCTACCTGAGATTACCTGAATCTATTCATACAAAATTTCTATAAACAAGTAGCCTGTCTCTGGAATTTCATTGCATATACGGGGATGTATGTCTAGAATGATGCCATGTTGGGTAGTGTCCTAATTTGAAGCCCTCATACATTTTGTATTGAAATTATCTCAAGACCCTCTATGTTGTAAGTCGTGTGATTGTTATAAGACATGCACTTATCTGTTGAATTTTCTCTTGACAAGTCATAAGGGTGTGGTATATTACTATTGGGCCTGGGAAGGATAACAAAGCCATCGTCTTGGGCCTGTTCGGCGGGCTCTGTCGCCTGTGGGTGACACCTCGCCATTTTTATTTTAACCCACCTATTAAATATTCCTTAACAGAGAGGTGGTTTGGGTTATGCACCTCTATATAATCTTCACAACCTTCCTTCGGCACAAATGTTTTTAGGTTAACCTTCTCTTTTATAAATACTAAAAGGTCTAATTTGTTTTCATCTCGAGCTTCTCCCCTTCCCCGTTCTTTTCGAAAATCATAGCATATTGCACCTGTAAGAACGTCCACCATTTGGAGAAACACGGACTTCTGAGATTTGAGCATTTCGGCTTTTATGACTGTATGCACATTACCCATCTGCTCCTCATAAGATGTATCCCCTTCTGGTTTCGTGTCTGCATCTGCAATTATATATATCCGTTCACTTTTACTAACATGCTTTTTTATTAACCTCCTAGAATGTTCAAAATAAGTATGATAAGCTCCCCAGCTCTTGTGTAAATCTTTGCCGTGTTTATCGTATATCAAGGCATGAAAACTGTTGTTGTAGATAACAAACTTCTCAATAAATTCTTTGTAATAATCTATATTGCTTAACCCGACCTTATACCACTTAAATTCAAAATTCTTCCTTGTTTGACCAAGTTTATTTCTTGCCCTCTCTCTGATTTTTTCTAATTCTTCCCGTAAGAGATGATAATCGACAACAGACGTTAATTTCAAGAAACCATGACCAAAAACAGTCTGTGTGTCATGTGTTATATTGCCACTGCCGTCAATAAATCCTAAGCACTTTCTCATAGTCAAAATTGGGTAGTACTTTAATTGGCCCCAAAAGATAAAAGCTCCTCCCACGTCCACACGTGGTTACTTATACCTGCTTTCATTGCGGGAGTCATGCCCAAAGTTCTATGAACCCTCATAAAATTGTAATAAGCGAAGTGTAGAGATAGGGCAGCCTTAAGGTTCTCTAGCTTCTTTGAAAAGGCGTTTGTCAACCGTGTGAACCTACGCATCTGCATACGCATGGTAAGATTTTGCCGTTCAATATAGCTTGTAGAGACAAATCTGGCATCAGGATTCCCATTGATTATCGTGGATAACACCCCCCATACTTTTGGTGGGGAATACCTCCCATAGCCAGGAGTTGTAGGCCCAAAAATCTTAGATAACTGCGCATAGTCAACATCATGTCCAAATGCTTCTCTCACTGCCCAACGATACGAGCGGAAAGCATCTGTGGTTATTTGGATTCTCCCATTGCCAGCGAGCCGGTATTTTAACTCTCTCATAAACTTGATTGCTGTCTGCCCGTTTCGTTTACCGATAGTAAATGCAGGAACTAGCTTTGTTTCAGCATCCAGGCCCACAAATACGAATTGGTCTCCAAGTTCAAGATTCGTTTGTTCTTCGGGGGTCAACCGTCTTTCCTTCTTACGAACAAACGTCCAGATTTCGTCAACCTGGATAAGTTTACTATGAAAGCCATGCACGTATTTGTCTAATACCTTTCTCTGGCAATCGTCTCCTGTTTTAACTAACAGCCGCATTACCGTATCCCTATGAGTGCCGGTCATACGCTCAATAGAACGTATAGAATTGCCCTCAACCAAAGCCTTCAAAACTTGTATCTTTCGCTCCATAGGTAAGGTGTTCATTTCGGTCTCCTTGACGGAGACCCTGAAAGGAGTATAATTGAGTTGGGCCTAACGGCCTCGACCTGGTGACTCTTTCAGGGCTTCCAGGTTGGGCCTAGCTGGTGTTAGCGCACCAGCTGGGCCATTAAATTAAGAAGGAAAAACATCGTTGCAGTTTAAACTTGATTTTTGGTGGGCCTCTAGCTACTATACGTAAGAAGCCCCAAGCCGTGAAAACGGTAAACATCTGAGCCTCCAAGTTTGGGTGTTTGGCTTCATACGGCATGCTGAGTTGCAGCTCAGCATGCCGTTTTAATTTGATTCCGCTCTCTTTTCCCCTTTTGTCCTTTTCATTTGAGGTTCCACCTCAGGCTGTGCTTTTTCTTTTACCTTCTTTTTCGACTCAGCCGGATACCATTTTCTCAAACCCCACAAGGTTTCATTCTTACTCTTCTTCACAACGAGTTTGAGTGCTGGGCTTGTGGCGAGACTCGTATACAAATCCTTCTTGGGCGTATAACCGCTCTGTTGCATCAGGTCTGAGATTTCCTCGGTTGTTAAGGGCTTTCTATCTGTTCTTCCTAAAAGGATTGCTGCAACTTGGGCACCCCGCTTCCTCCCAATAAATTCTCCAGGTGTAACGCCCGGTAAAGTAACCCTTCTACTTGCTGTTGATTCTAAAGGTGCAACATTTTCACCGTTATCATCTACCGGCAACTCCAACTCCTTCATAATGCCAGCTATAATAACGTCTATCTCTGCCCTTTTCCTTCTAAACACTTCTAGCGCCGCCTCCAAGGCCTCTTTGTCAGCCATATTGATTTACCTCCGATTGTGTATAAAACAGCAACTTAACTTCACAGAGTGTATCAACTAGCCTGCCACTTGTCAAGTATTATTTTGGATAGTTATCTTAAAACAAGTAAGAAACATCCTAAGTGATGGTGAAACCGTATGTTAGGGTGGCACAAAAACACTTCACTGTGGCTTGCATAGAATGACAGTTAATTGACAGCAACAATTAACAGTGGGTATCAAGGTAAATTTGCGGTGGGTATTTTCTTAGATTCAAGAGTGCTCGTTCTGGGTAGGTCGAGAAGGCTAGAGTTCAAATTAGGACACTACCCCATGTTGCTATATATATGTTGTCACAGTGTGTCATTATGTGGTAATTGGGGCAACTGTGCTGTGGTGCGGTGATGACCGAAGTCCACCGAGTCGAATCCAGCCGTTTTCACCTCGCAGCCTGCCTTATAATCATCATTGCCGGGCTCATCGTCTACTCGAACACCATCCACTCCAGCTTCCAGTTTGACGACTATGAATATATCGTCGACAATCCGTTAATAAGGGATCTTCACAACGTACCAGAATTCTTTCAGAAAAACGGTATTTCATTCGCATCGCGCGGTGTGGTTACGACGAGTTTTGCCATCAATCATTATTTCTCAGGACTGTCTGTCGAAAGCTACCACTGGGTAAATATCTCCATCCACCTGGTGAACGGTATGCTGGTTTACTTCCTCGCGATAATCATCCTGAAACAGTTCTTCCCTTGTGGGAGCGGGGCCGGGAACGGCGGTGGTGGCAGCAGTGTACGTATCCTTGCCCTGTTTGTGGCCCTGTTTTTTGTTACCAGTCCTATCCAGACCCATCAGGTTACTTATATTTTTCAAAGGAACGGCTTGACGGCATCGTTCTTTTATCTCTCGTCGCTTCTGCTGTTTATTAAGGCCGTCAACAGGCCGGGCATAAGGGTCTACCTATATGGAATGAGCGTGGTGAGCTTTCTTTTTGGCATATGGTCCAAGGAGATGGCCTGCACGGCGCCGGTTATTATGTTTTTGTACTATCAATGCTTCATCACCAGAGATTGGCGGTCACCCCGCAGGGGAATTAAGCTGATATTGCCATATATTATGGTATGGGCGGTCTCATTTTATTTTGGCGTGGTGAGGAACGTCACCCTGGAGCAAATCTCCGACTGGACCTTTTGGGAATATCTAGTTACTCAATCCAATGTCCTCATTGCATACATTAAACTACTCCTGTTGCCCCTTCCAGGCAGGTTTAACGTGGACGTCGACTTCCCGCTGGCAGGCACATTATGGGAGTTCCCTACACTGCTCTCAGCGGTGTCTATTGTTGCGATACTCATCACGGCCGTTCTGTATCTAGAGAGGGCGAGGCCGATGGCCTTCTGTATCCTGTGGTTTTTTGTGATATTGGCTCCTACAAGCGGTCTCGTTCCCGTTATGGACATTATGGTCTCGTATCGCCTGTATCTCCCTGGGCTGGGCTTTTACCTGCTCATGGTCGTGGGTATCCATAAGGCACTCTGTTACGCAGGCGAAAAGAACGGATTAGAACCGAAGCTTATTCGTCTTGTGGAGCTGGCAGTATTTATAACCATAGTCCTGTTTTATGGCGTGAGCGCGCACGAGCGGAACAAGGTATGGCAGACGGAGATCACACTATGGACGGACGCAGTGCAGAAATCTCCCGATAAGATAAGACCCCACTTCAACCTTGGCCGCTGCTACCAGAAGGAAGGGCAGACCATGAAGGCGTGGAAACAGTACTTTATATGTAAGACAATCCACGCGAAGATGCCTGAAATAAGGAACGGTAACGAGCTGCGTTGCGCCAGCGCGGCGTGCAACAACCTGGCGATGATTTACTTTGATGCGGGACTGCATGACACGGCCGTAACGATATTAAAAGAAGCCATAAGGATTTATCCGAAAAGTACAAAGGCCCATCGAAATCTGGGTGACGCCTACGTCTATACCGGCAGGTTGGACGAGGCGGAGGCCGAGTATAAGCTGGACATACGCCTGGACCCGCGACACTCGCGTTCGTACTCCGGACTTGGCGTGGTGTATGAGAACAAGGGTATGCTGAACGAGGCGGTAGATGCCTATACAAAGGCCCTCAAGACCGAATCCGATAATACGGAGGTGCGCATCAGGCTGGGTGAACTGTGGCTGAACCACAAAAGGAATCCCGGCAAGGCCATGCGGCATCTGCAGGAGGCGCTGACGCAGAGTACTAACACAGAAGAAAGAAAAGAGATTCTGGGCATGATTGTGTCTATCCGGGATACCAGATCCAACACCCCACCCTAGGGGGTTGATAGTTCCCTCCGGACAAGGTAGATTGGGCATATATGATGACGAGGTGGGGGGAGCTATCTATGGGTTTGAGTGTATCGGACAGAGGGGAGAGACGCTTCCATGGCCTGGCATGCCTTGCCATAGTCCTTACCGGGCTTGTCGTCTACTCGAACACCATCCATTCCAGCTTCCACTTTGACGACTATCATAGTATTGTAGATAATGCCGCAATAAAGGACGTTCGCAACATACCACAGTTTTTGTTTACGCAGCGCGGGGTGGTTCAAGCCAGTTTTGCGCTCAATTATTATTTATCGGGATTGTCTGTAGAGGGCTACCACTGGACAAACATCTGCATCCACCTGCTGAATGGTGTGTTGGTGTACTTCCTTGCGATAATTATCCTCAATCAATACATATCGGAAACTCGCATCAGAGGCACTTCTCGAGTGCCTGTCCTTGCTCTGTTTGTTGCCCTTTTGTTTATTACATCCCCTGTACAGACGCACACAGTTAATTATGTAGTGGAGAGAAATGGTGAGCTGGCCTCAACTTTTTATCTCTTATCCTTTGTATTCTTTGCAAGAGCTGTTTCTATAAGCAGTGTCAGCATACCATTCTACGTGTTGAGCATTGTTTTCTTCCTTATCAGTACCTACTGCAAGGAGTTTGCATATACGAGCTTTATAATGATGTTTTTGTTTTACCTATGCTTTGTGTCGAGGGACTGGCATGGTTGGCCACGTAGTCTTAAATTGGTGCTTCCATATATTGCCTGGGCTTATATGCGCACAAACGGGATGGAGACAATTCCACCGCCGCTTGGTCTAAAAGCAGCTAAAGTAGCTGACGTAGATACGACAACTGCTGCTATAGGGCAACCCTGGGAGTACCTGTTAACTCAGACAGTTGTTATTATGGAATATATTAAACTACTTGCGTGGCCACTGCCTAGCAAGCTGAACATAGATTACGACGTTACGCTGGTAACCACCATCTGGGAGCCCTCCACGGCAATCTCCGCAGTGGTCACTATCGGCCTATTATGTTTTGCGTTTATATTTCTCAATAGAGCAAGGCTTCTGGCATTCTCTATACTCTGGTTTTTAGTGGTATTATTACCCAACAGCGGCTTCTTCCCACAGGGCGTGCGGGAGCTTATGGTCTGTTACAGGCTGTATCTTCCGAGCCTTGCATTTTATCTACTTCTTGTTGTGGGTGTTCATAAGGTATTTCGTTACGTGGGTGAATGGAAGGGAGTAGAACCAAGACGGCTTTATCTGGCAGAACTGGCAACACTTATCGCCATAGTCTTTTTCTACGGCATCTGCACATACGGACATAATAAAGTGTGGAAGACAGAGGTTTCACTGTGGGAGGATACGGTAAGAAAATCTCCCAATAAGATAAGGCCTCGCTATAATCTCGGCAAGGCCTACGAGTTGGATGAACTGCTGGATAAGGCCGAGGTAGAGTACATGAGATGTATAGAGATGTTTAAAGCGACTCCACGTTCTAGGCGACATTTAGGCATGGGGTCTTATTACCATGCCAGCCTTGCCCTGGCGGGTATTTATTCGCAGGGAGGCAAACATACCGAGGCCATAGACCTGTACAGGGAGTGCCTAAAAACTGTTTATTGGAAAGCCGACGGGCATAATAACCTGGGTCTCACCTACTACCGGGCGGGACTTTTAGAGGAAGCAGAAAGGGAATTCAGACTTGCTATAGAGCTTGACCCAGGGCTTAGTATTGCATACGAAAATCTAGGTGCGTTGTGCGAGGTAAAAGGGGAGATGAATGCGGCCCTGGCGGCCTTTACGGAGGCTGTAATGGCCGGCCCCAAAAATGCAAAGGCGCACATAAGATTAGGGCAGCTATGGTGGAATTACAAAAAGAGGCCCGACATGGCACTCATGCACCTGAACGCCGCCCTAAAGTCGGACTTAGACAAAGAGACCTTGAAAAGGGTCTTGCTAGCGATAGATATTATAAAGAAACAAGCATCACAACTACTTAGACCTCACACAGAAAAGGACCCTTGGTAGAAGGTCGTTCGTCTTTGCGAGTTAATATGCTTCCATGACTGGATGCCGGACCCGGCGTGGTGTATGAGAACAAGGGTATGCTGAGCGAGGCGGTAGATGCCTATACAAAGGCCCTCAAGACTGAACCCGATAATACGGAGGTGCGCATCAGGCTGGGCGAACTGTGGCTGAACCACAAAAGGAATCCCGGCAAGGCCATGCACTACCTCCGGGAGGCCCTGAAGGTCAGCGGCGACCGGGAGACCACTGAAAGGATTAAAGAGACCATACGGACTGTAGAGAAACATGGGTTGCCACGCCGTCCCGGTGATATGGTAAAAAACCATTGACATGGCTGCAAGGGTTCTACGGCTGTCTCGCCTCTAATCAAATGTTTATGCCTGTCCCGTCCCGTCAACTTTAGACTTTACATTCTCGATTAATTATTTATTCTAGTTGAGATTGAAAGGAGGCTTTTAGGCCGCCGGTAAGAGGGTGCAATCAGCGGTAGCTGCCGGCTCTGTCCCTTTACATTAAGGAAATAGAAAGATGTCAACTACCAGGACTGTTTTGATGGCACTGGCCGTCATTGCCTGCACCGTATATCCCTATGTTCCCGTTTACGCGGACTGGCAGAGTACCGTAAAGCAGGGAGATGAGCTATACGCAAAGAGGTCTGACAAGGACGGAAGGAAGGAACTCGAAGCGGCAATAAAGCAATATGAAGCGGCCGTAAAGGAAATTCCGGAGAAAGACGAGAAGGCGCGCGCCGGGGTGTACGTTAAGCTTTCCCGCGCCTATTACAAGATTGCGCAGTATTTTTCACAGAGTGATGACGACCGCTCGAACATGTCCGACAAGGGACAGAAGTGGGCCGAAAAAGCGATAGACATAGAGCCGAAAAACGCGGAGGCGCATTATTACATGGGTACGAACCTGGGCTTGTGGAGGAGCATACACAAGGCATCCTTCAGGGGCGGGCTGACGGGTGGCGGCATAAAGAAGGAGTTCCAGAAGGCGGCGGACCTCGACCCGAAGGGCCTCTACGGACAGCCCGACATGCGCACTGCCGAGTATCTGCTGGCCCGGGGTGATTCACAGAAGGCACTGGGTTATGCCAAGAAGGCCGTTGAGATACAGCCAAAACTGCTGATGAACAAGCTTATACTGGCGCAGGCCATGTGGGTGACCAACGACCAGATGGGCTCAAGGAAGGTTCTCGCGGAAATAGCCGCTCAGAGCGATGATATCATACCGTCGGAAATCCTGGAAAACAGAGATACCATTAAAGAGGCAAAACAGATCCAGGGGAATATAGCGAATAACAACGAACCGGACTGGTAGACCGTCCGTACACCGGATTGCTGTAGGCATACAAACGGGGCCTGAAAGCGGTATACCGCCATCTATTATCTTCTAGACAAAGGGGGTTCATAACGATATCATCACGCAATTAAACAGAGAATCTTTTTGAGATGGCAATTACGATACTGCGGAAGAAGAAGAGACGTAGGCCCACGGGAACGAAGTATCCCATTGTGCTGGCTCCGGGTCTCTTTGGTTTTGACAGCAAGGTCATTTCTTACTTCCTGGGCATATCCAAGTATATAACATCGCTCGGCTGCAAGGTTACAACCACTACATCAGAAACCGCCCGAATTGACAAGAGGGCCGCCCTGCTCAAGGCCCAGATTCGCGATTTCATCCAGAAGACCGGGGAAGATAAGGTAAACATCGTTGCCCACAGCATGGGGGGGCTCGACTCCCGGTACGCCATATCCAGCCTGGGCATGCACGACACGGTAGCTTCACTTACCACAATAGCTACACCGCACCACGGAACACCGGCAGCCGACTGGTGCGCAAAGAGGCTGTCAGGGCTGGCCGTCCTGGTGGAAAAATATGTAGGGACGGACGCCAGTAGCTTCCATGACCTCACTACGGATAGTTGCAAGAGGTTCAATGAGGAGGTTAAGAACGTTGAGGGTATAAAGTATTTTACCTACAGCGGGTCTAAGGAAAAGACAAAGGTCTCGCCCCTCCTGTGGCCGCTCTTTGACGTGATAATGAAAAAGGAGGGAGAAAACGACGGCCTGGTATCCGTGCGCTCCGCCAGATGGCAGGACGGCAGCAACGGCGTCAAATACATGGGTAACTCTAATGCCGATCATCTAAACTTCATCGGCTGGAGGTTTGACCTCGAATTCATCGCTAATTTCGACAAGAGACGGTTCTACCGCAGTATCGTAGAAAACCTGAAGAGGAACGAACTGTAACGCCGACGTTTTAGCTCCGTGGAGTTGTTCCAACCGGAAACTGCCTCTGTCGCCGGCACACCTTGCATCTCAGTCCCCGGCGGCCCTTCATCGGCTCACGACCCCTGTGCGGGTGTTTTCTTCCTTAAGTGAATTCAGGATATCCAGACAAAAATCCGTGAGTGTGTCATCGCGCGCGCCCATAACCAGTACGACGTCCCCCGGTACCGCCTCCGAAAGTATGTGCCCTGCGATTTCCCATCGTGCCGGGACGAAGTGCGCTCTGATCCCGTTGGCCGATATGGAGTCAATTATTTCTTTGGATGATATGTCCTTTTTGGCGGTGCCACCGGCATAGAATATCTCCGGCATGTACAGTGCGTCGTCCGCGCACAGCGACTCCGAGAATGTCTGTACAAGCTCCTCCCTGAGAAAGCGTGTGGGACGGTAGCCATGGGGCTGGTATATCGCCAGTATCCTGCGGGAAATGGGCCGCACGGATTCGATAGACGTCCTTATCTTCACCGGGTTGTGGGCAAAGTCGTCTATGACCTTAATGCCGCGTGTTTCCCCTATTACGTCGAGCCTGCGTTTTATACCCCGAAAATCCCTCAACGCCTCCGCCGAGACCTCCAGCGGTATGTCCAGAAGGTGGGCGGTAGATATCGCCGCCAGGGCGTTCATGACGTTGTGCCTGCCGGGGAGGTTCAGCTCAAAGGGTACGCCGCTAACCTTGAATGAAGAGCACAATTCCCTGCTGTCCGTGTCTATGCCGGTGGCAGTGATAAGCGCGCCCCTGTTAAAACCGAAAGTAACGGTCTCAACCGGCAGCGGTTTAATTCTGCCCACCAGGGGGCAGTCGGAGTTGACGGCTAATTTCGAACAACTCGCGACATAGGTGGAAAATAGCTTAAGTAGCTCATCTATGGGCTTATGGTCCTTGGTGATATTCGTGATGACTCCAACCTTTGGCCGGTAGTATATAAGACTGCCGTCGCTTTCATCCGCCTCTATAACGCAGACGTCGGAATGGCCCAGGCGGACGTTGCCCAGCCCGGGGGCCTCAACATAATTTTTCATTATGCCGCCTGCCGTCACGGTGGGGTCGATACCGGTAGTGTCCAGTATCCATCCGACCATGCCGGTTACCGTAGTCTTGCCGTTTGTTCCGGCGACGGCGACACCCCGGAGGTCGTTAAAAAGAACGGCAAGCAGGGCCGCGCGGTTAACTATGGGGATGCCCCTCTCACGCGCCGTCTTGATGTCGGGGTTGGATTCTTCTATCGCTGAGGATACGACGGCTATGTCAACGCCGTTTTCGAGGCCTGAACCGTTCTGAGGATGGCAGCTAATGCCAAGTTGGGAGAGCTTCTGGAAGGTGGCGGCGTTCAACCCTTTATCCAGGCTCCTGTCGGAGCCGCTTACTCTGTGGCCCCTCGCCCGCAGTACCTGGGCAAGGGCACTCATGCCGCTACCGCCGAGCCCTACGAAGTGATAGCTCAAGGAGCCGTTTGTCGTCTTCATTCCCTGGGTTGTATATATCCATGTGCCCCCCTCGCTGAGCGAGTTAATGGCAAAGGTATAACGCAAGTTTAACCCGTTGTCAAGGATTAAGCTTGCTGTGATTCAGACTGCCTTGTGAGATGTTTCTCGGGACGCACCACGCGGGCTCTAGCCATCCAGCTTCTCAACCTCAAACACAAGCAGCGTCTTCGGGTCGGGACAGGCGAATGCGGCCTTGTGGGGGTCATCCGACCAGGGGAAAGAACCGCCGTATCTAAATATATCTATGGCGGGAAACAGGACGTGCATCATCATAGGACAGATCTTACCGCGCTCCGTGTCAAAGTCGAACGTCTCGCCCACCTTGTGCCCCCTGTGACAGGGCGCGGGCCGCACCTGCTCCGTTATGGTAATCTTTATCTTTGGTCTTCTTGCCATATTATTTGAGAATTATATCACATAAATTTAAGGTTCAAGCCGTGAATCTCTCAGCTGCAGGACGCCGCCACAGCCCGTCCATGATATCAAACCTGACCTCGTACATGTTGACTCTTGGGCTTGCTTTCCACCGTGGCGAGGTATATAATTAGTGTTTTATTATATTGTGGAACGTACTTAAGCCGTGATTACTCCCAAAGTTAGGGGCCTTACTTACACAGAAGAGGTATATCCGGTCAATTCTTCTGGCACCTTCGTTCATCCGCAAGCCGGGGAGCGGGACGATGCCGTTAGTGAGCGCAGGGCCCGGTGTGTGAGGGGGCCGGCTTAGATTCATCGGGGGATTTCCGGGAAAATGTCTAGACCTGCCATATCGGTCTGTATAATAACACATAATGAGGAGTCCAAGATTCGCCCTTGTCTGGAGAGTGTAAAATGGGCCGAGGAGATAGTGGTGGTAGATTCCGGCAGTACCGATAACACGGTGGAGATATGCAGGGAGTACACGGACAAGGTTTTTCATAAGCCATTTCCCGGCCATATAGAGCAGAAGAACAATGCCCTGGACCTTGCCAGTCATGATTGGGTCCTGTGTGTCGACGCCGACGAGCGTGTCTCGCCCGAACTCGCAACGGAGATCCAGGAAGAGCTTTCTAAGGATAAGAGTGTCTACGACGGCTACCTGTTGCCCAGACACACGTACTTTATGGGCAGGTGGATAAACCATACCGGCTGGTATCCTGATTACAAGCTGCGGCTTTTTAGAAGAAACCTGGGCAGATGGGGCGGGGTCAACCCGCACGACAGGGTCACACTTGAAAGGGGGCTTATAAAGAACCTGACCGGAGACCTGCAGCACTTTAGCTATGACAATATTTCCGGACAGCTGGCCACCGTAGACAAGTTTACCACCATCTTTGCCGAAGAGATGCAAAAGCAGGGGGTCAGGTTCGGCCTCTTTCACGTGATATTCAGGCCCGTTGGCCGTTTTTTTTCCATGTATTTCTTAAAGCTGGGGTTTCTGGACGGCGTGGCGGGTCTGGTCATATCCGTCATGGGCTCAATGTACTCGTTTCTTAAGTATGCAAAGTGCTGGGAGATGCAAAACACTAAGGACAAAGGCGATGGGCAGGGCGGCGACCATTAGAGATTCTTTTTGTGGGAGTGATTGCCCGTTATAACGGCGATTAGTTTTGCGGGGTGGTGGACATGGAACCGGAATTCTACACGTTTGAGCACAATGACATCAAGTGGACGGCGGCGAGCAAGTACAGCCGCATCATGGAGAGCCGCGTACTGAGGCGGATAGAACAGCTTCCTTCTCTTGAGAAGTGCAGGCTTGTGAAGCGGAATATGTATCGCACGACTTACATGTACAAGCCGGTCCATCCGGCCGCGGCCGGGGTATATATAAAGAGATATCAGATTAGAAACTGGCGGGAAAGATTCCTGACAAAGCTTCGCCAATCGCAGGCCTACAGGGAATGGAAGATGATGATTGTGATGAGGCAGAAGGGTTTTCCTGTGCCGGCGCCCGTCGCACTGGGGGAGAGATGGAACAAAAAAACCATTGAAAACTATCTGGTAAGCCTTGAAATCCTCGGTGCCGTGCCTTTTAGAGAGGCTGGCGGCGTAGATGCAGAGAAGGAGAAGCTCCTGGCCGCTCTCGCTTCGCTGGCCAACGGCTTCCGCAAGGAAAACATCTTCTACAAAGACTTTCAACTCGGCAATATGCTCCTTAAAAAAAGGGGTATTAATTCAGAGCTTTTCGTGGTAGACCTCCACTCTGCAAGATTGCTTACGTCCCTGAGTAAGGGCCAGATTTCATACATGCTGGCGAAACTGATAGATTCCTTCGCACCCACCTTTGATTCACGTGACCAGGACACGTTTCTGAAATTTTATGCCGAAGGGGACCCGCGCTTTACGACGAACCTTAAACAGAAGCTGAAGGCCGTCAAATCCGTGGCAACACGAATAAGACAGACGCATTTAAAGAGCAGGACAAAGAGATGCCTGGTCAAGAGTACGGGCTTTTCTGTGGGAAACTGTGAAGGTCTAAGGCTTTTCCATAGGAAGGAAGTTGACAGACGGGCGATACTGAACGCCTTCAGGGCCTATAAGGAAGCTGCTGAAAAGGGCGGGAAACCCGTGAAGAGTACGAAAAAGACAGACCTCTCCATCGTAGAGACACCTGAGGGGAAGGTTTGCGTCAAACACTACAGGAACGTAAACATGCTCGACCGCATAAAGGGCGGCCTGGGCAAGTCCAGGGCCAGGAGGGCATGGGTCATAGGTAATGGTCTTGTTGTGCGCAACATACCAACGTCAAAACCCCTGGCGCTTTTGGAAGGGGCGGATGAGGCGTTTCTCTTGAGTACGGCCCTGGTGGACATGCCGCGCATAGACTACTATATACTTGAACATTTCAAGGAGCCTGTGGAAGGCCCCAAACTGAAGAGGAAGGACGATTTTATAAGAAGCTTTGCCGGGGCGATAAGGTCCCTGCACGACAAAAATACATACCATGGCGACCTGAAGGCATGTAACATACTCGTAGAGGAACTCCCGGACGGTGGATGGGAGTTCTATTTTATAGATTACGACAAAGTAGTCTTTGACCAGAAGGTTTCCCTCAGACGGAGGATAAAGAACCTTGCGCAGCTACATACGTCAATCCCGTGGTGCATAACGTGGGCGGACAGGATGCGCTTTTTCAAGGCGTACGCGGGCGACGAGACCTATGCCCGTTCCAAGGCCGCGTTCCTGCGCGAGGTGATGAGGGAGAGTAACAAGAGAATACCGGTGGCCATGCACCCGTTGGAATAAGATACCCATGTTCATACTACATCTGTTTAGTAACTGGAAATGGACAGGGCCTGCCGAACATGCGTTGAATCTCTGTCGTATGCTCAAGCTGCGGGGACATAGAGTAGTCTTTGCCTGCGGCATACCGCCTGAGGGAGGTCGCGACAGCGTCAGGAAGAGGGCCGCGGGGTCTGGCGTGGAGACGCTGGATCTGCGTCTCAGAAAGCATCTGAACCTTATTGACAATCTGAGGGATGTCCGTGCTATCTCGAGGTACATACGGGCAGAGGGGCCGGATATCATCCACACCCACATGACCAACGACAACCTGCTTGCCGGGGTTTCGGCCGGTATTGCGAGGTCCTCCGTGCCCGTCGTGCGAACCAGCTACGAGGGAAAAGGCCTGGAAAAGACCTGGCGCAACCGCTTGTTGATGTCATACATGACGTCGACACTGCTGGTGGTGTCGGAGAGTGCGGTTCAAGCGGACGTGGACAATTTCCACCTCTCCAGAGACAACGTGCGGAAGATAGACATAGGGGTGGACACGGACCGTTTCAGCCCCGCTGCAAAAGGCCTGGATGTCAGAAAAACACTGGGCATCGGACCGGAAGACGTGGTGGTCGGCGTGGTCGCCAGGATCCAGTGGCACAGACGGTTTGACGTGTTTTTGGAGGCGCTACGTCTGGCATGCGGCAAGATACCGAATCTTAAGGCGGTGATAGTCGGAAGGGGGACGAACATGGTCCCCGTGGCGGTGGAGCCTGCCCGGAAGATGGGACTGAACGGCAAGGTTGTCTTTACAGGATACAAAGAGAGCGACGAGTACGTGGATACGCTGTCTTCCGTGGACATAAAGGTATTTCTTGTCCCGGGCACGGACGGTTCGTGCAGGGCCGTGAGGGAGGCGATGGCCGTGGGCCTTCCCGTTATAGCGGCCGACCGGGGGATGCTTCCTGAGATAGTGGAGCACGGGAGAAACGGATTTGTGATTGACGATACCCCTGAAAATCTCGCGGGCGCTATCCTGAAGCTGGCGTCTGACAGCACCCTGAGAAGGCGTATGGGAGAGGCCTCACGGCAGATAGCCCTGGAGAGGTTTTCTCTCGATAAAGAGGCGCGAGAGGTAGAGGAAGTATATAAGACATTATTGGGTTAGATAATCGACTGTATGAGACCAGAACTTTCTGTCGTCATCGTTAACTGGAACACAAAGGACCTGCTGAGGGAGTGCCTGCGGTCCCTGTACCGGACGGTTAAGGACCTGTCCTTTGACGTGTATGTGGTCGATAACGGCTCAAGTGACGGCAGTGTGGAGATGGTAGAGAAGGAGTTCCCCGGGGCGACACTTATAAGAAACAGGGAAAACCGGGGTTTTGCCCCCGCAAACAATCAGGCCCTGAGGGAGATACACACGGCGTATGTATTCCTTCTCAATACGGATACCGTGCTTCTGAGCGGTACGGTGGGCGGAATGGTCTCTTTTCTTAAGAAGCATCCTGACGTGGCTATAGTTGCGCCGCAATTCCTCAATAGAGACGGCTCGAAGCAGAATACCTTTGACAACTTCCCCTCGCTGACGACAGAGCTTATGAATAAAAGCATGTTGAGGTTTTTATTTCCCGGCAGCTACCCCAGCAAGCATGTTGACTACAAGGAGCCCCTGGAAGTGGAGTCGGTACTGTGTGCCGGAGTCGTATTGAGACAGGACGTATTCAGGCAGGTAGGTTTCTTCGATGAAGACTACTTTGTGTATTTGGACGATAGCGACATTTGTTTCCGTCTGAAAAGGGCCGGATACAGGTGCTTTTATCTTCCGCAACTCGAGATGTACCATTTCGGCGGTGGCGGGACAAAGGCCAAAGGCAGGGCAAACGCCGTTATTGAATACTACAGGTCGATGTATAAATTTTTCAAGAAGAACAGGAGTGCCCCGGAGTATCTTATTCTCAAGGTCTTAAAACCCTTGAGGCTGGTGCTGAGCCTGTTTTTGTCATTGTTGGGCCTTGCCCTTACACTCTTTCTTCACAAGGGGTTACGGTCAAGGGTATATGCCTACCTGAAAGTGCTTGAGTGGCACGCCAGGGGCTGTCCGTCCTGCATGGGAATAGGGGGCAGGCGGGCGGTTGAATAAGACCCTTGAAGGTGGCGTATTTGTAAAGGGCATGGAGGAGGACGCGCGGCATGATTGAAGGCGTGGTTACTAAAAAGCTGAAGGTCGTCCCTGATGAAAGGGGCTTCTTGATGGAGATGATGCGCTCGGACGACCCGCATTTCGAGAAGTTCGGCCAGGCGTATCTCAGCGTCGGATATCCGGGCGTAATTAAGGGATGGCACTACCATAAGAAGCAAAAGGACAATTTTTTCATAGTCAGGGGCACGGCCAAGGTGGTGCTTTATGACATGCGGGAAAAGTCCGGGACCAGGGGCGAGATTAACGAGTTCTTTATAGGTGAACGGAACCCTCTTATGGTACATATACCGGCTAACGTGGCGCACGGCTTTAAGGCCGTGGGGGACGAAACGGCGTATCTTATAAACATCCCCACTGAGCTGTATAATTACGAGCAGCCTGATGAACATCGCATAGACCCGCACGGCGGCGAGATACCCTACGACTGGGCGTGCAAGGACAGCTGAGGTTGCTTGTGTAAAAAATATCGGTGATTAAGCGAATTGTTTCCTTGACCTGGGGGTGAGGATGGTATTAAGATTTGAGTTTATCTGTCTTGCCGGAGGGCTTACCTTTCCGCTCTGCGTTGCAAATTTGCACTCAATTACAATATGAAGGGCCGTAGCATATGATAAAAGACGTTAAGCTGGTAAAGCTTGAGACCCATGTGGACGACAGGGGCTACCTGATAGAGATTTTACGCGCCAGTGACGAGCATTTCACGAAATACGGTCAGGTATACATTGTAGGCGATCCCGTGCGGGGTGTGATACGGGCATGGCACAAGCACGAGGCGCTCTGGGACTGGTTCTTTATTAGCCACGGCTCGGCGAAGTTTGCCCTCAGGGACGACAGGCCCGACAGCCCGACATACGAAGAAATGAACACCTTTATTCTGGGCGAAAGGAACCCCGCTCTCCTTGTGGTGCCTCCCGGTGTCTTCCACGGATGGATGTCACTCGAGGACGATACGCAGCTCATAAGCACGGCCAGCGAGGTCTATAACCGCGAAAATCCGGATGAGGTAAGAATTCCTCCGGATTCCTTCGGTTACGAGTGGGAGGTAAAGGGTAGATGATACTGGTAACGGGTGGTGCCGGCTACATTGGGAGTATCCTGACGGATGACCTGCTTAGAAAGGGAGAGGCCGTGAGGGTGCTGGACAGGCTGTACTTCGGCGAGGAGGGCCTGGCACACAACAGAAAGAATATAGACCTGGTGCAGGGCGATATACGGAATTTTGACCCGTCCGTGCTTGATGGTGTAGACTCGGTCATCCATCTTGGCGGATTGTCCAATGACCCGACGGCGGAATACAACCCGAAGGCCAATATGGACATAAATTACGGGGGCACGAAGAAGCTGGCCGAGGCATGCAGGGAAAAGGGTGTAAGGCGGTTTGTCTTCGCCTCCAGTTGCTCCCTGTACGACAAAGGCCTGTTCGCAAACGACGTGCTTCAGGACGAGACATCGGAGGTCAACCCAAGGGCCACCTACGCCGTCGCAAAGCATAAGGCCGAGAACCTGCTCCTGGAGATGGCCGGAGACGATTTCTGCCCCGTAATACTGCGGCAGGGAACGGTATACGGGTTCAGCCCGAGGATGAGGTACGACCTGGTGGTCAATACCTTTCTGAAAGATGCCGTAGTGAACAAGAAGCTGAAGGTCTTTTGCGGGGGCGAGATGTGGAGACCGCTTGTGGACGTTACTGACGCGTCAAAGGCATTCATATGCCTGGTAGAAGCCGGCGAAGAAAAGGTGAACGGGCAGATATTTAACCTCTGCCACAAGAACTACCGCATTCTGGAACTGGCCCACGGGGTAAAAGGCGCGCTTGAAGACAGATACCAGCTGGAGATAGAGGTGGACCACAGCGACGTCAAGACAAGAAGCTACCGGGTCAGCTCAAAGAAGATGGAGCAGGTCCTCAATTTCACGCCCCAGGTCTCTGTAAAGGATTCCGTAGAACACATGCTGGTAAAGATAGAAGAAAACGGCTACACTGACTTCCTGAACCCTCACTACTACAACATAAAGTGGATGACGCTGCTGGACGAGATGGAGAAAACAGTCAGGAAGATAGGGCCGGTATTCTAGATGAAAGTCGCACTGATAGGCTCAAACGGCCAGCTGGGCAACGACCTGCTGAAGGTTTTTGGCAAGAAAAATACCGTCCCGCTCACACACGACAAGATAGAGATTACCGACCATGAACAGACCGACGCGGTGCTCAACTCCATAAAACCCGACGTAGTTATAAACACCGCCGCCTTCCACCGGGTGGAGGACTGCGAGACGGAGTACGCAAAGGCCTTCCGGGTAAACGCCATCGGCGCGGCAAACGTCGCGCGAACTTCAGAGAAACTCAATGCGATACTGGTGCACATCAGCACGGATTACGTCTTCGACGGTGAAAAGCGCGAACCCTATACAGAAGACGACCTTCCTAACCCACTTAGCACGTACGGCGTGACAAAGCTCGCGGGTGAATATTACGTGAGGAACCTGTGCTCAAGGCACTATATAATCAGGACGTCCGGCCTCTACGGGCTGGCTTGGTGCAGGGCGAAGGGCGGCAATTTCATAGACACTATGCTGCGCCTTGCGAAAGAACAGCCCGAACTCAAGGTGATTGACGACCAGTTCCTTGTACCGACCTTCACCTGGGACATCGCGGAGAAGATAAAGGAGCTCGTCGCCACGGACCATGAGGACCATTACGGGATATACCACATATCAAATTCCGGCCAGTGCACCTGGTACGAATTTGCCGCGAAAATATTCGAACTCGAAGGACTTCGCAGCGTAAACCTCAGAAAGACCACCCATGAGGAGTTCAGGAGCAAGGTAATGCGCCCCGACTATTCCGTCCTCGGTTCCGACAGGCTCAAGTCCATCGGTCTCGACCCCCTGCGACCCTGGCAGGACGCCCTCCGGGACTACATGTCCCAACGTAAGCGGTAGCTCCGTCCTCATCTTAAATAATCGTGTATCAGGGATTGCGGTGTGTGTTAGTCAGGCATCATGAATTAACCCCACCATTGCAGCATGTGCTCTCCACACCTTTTGCTGATATGGATGTTATGTGAGCATATGCGGCGTGGCCCATTATTGGTGCGCGCAGGTAATTATAGCTCCTTAAGGGGTTGCCTATTAGGGGGATTTCAGTATACTATAAATCCTTACATATCAAGAGGTAGGTATAGTTATGGCGGAAAAGGTGATAAAAATAGGGCTTCTGGGGTCGGGCACCGTCGGTGAAGGCGTCCAGGACATAATTTTTGACGACGACGGCGCAAAAAACCTGGAAAAAAAGCTGGGGTTCAGGCTTGAGATTGAGAAGGTCTATACCCGCTCACCGAAAAAGAAGCGCTGGTATAAAAAATTTCCAGAGAAATTCACCAACCGGCCCGAGGAGGTCATAAACCACCCGGAAATCTCAATTATAACAGAGGCGCTGGGGCTTGATAAGGCGGACGATGTTAAAAAGGTTTCGTCTTATATTGTAAAGGCCCTGGAGGGCGGCAAGTCGGTAGTAACCGCGAACAAGGCGGTACTCGCCGGTTATGGACGGGAAATATATTCCGCCGCCAGCAAGGGCGCTGACACCCAGCTGCGCTACGAGGCAGCCGTAGCCGGCGGTATACCCATCATCCGCTCCCTCGGTGAGGGACTTGCATGTGATGACGTCACCGGGGTTTACGGCATCCTTAACGGCACCTGCAACTATATTCTCTCCGGCATACGCAATGAGGGCATGACCTTCAAAGAGGCGCTCCGTCAGGCCCAGAAACTGGGCTACGCCGAGACAAACCCGGAGGCCGACATAAATGGCGACGATACCAGGGACAAAGTAATCGTCCTCTTGCAGCTCCTCTACGGCATCTTCGTCAAGAAGGAGGACGTGAGCACTGAGGGCATAGAACACCTCGAAAAGATTGACTTCGATTACGCGGCCCAAAAACTCTCTAAGAACATAAAACTCCTGGGCTCTATTACAAAGACGGGAGGTGAAGTAACCGCGGCGGTGTCGCCCATCATGATAAACGATGACCACGTGCTCTCCAGGGTGAACGGCGCCCTGAACGCCGTCCTTGTAGAGAGCAGGAACTGCGATAGCATGTGCCTTGTGGGTAAAGGTGCCGGTGCGGGGCCGACCGCCAACTCGGTTGTGTCAGACATAATCTCCATCGCGAGCGGTGCCCGTCTTCATCCTGTGCCGGCCACCCGGAGCTATAACAAACACCTGGGCGAAGACCAGCCGGGCAGATACTACCTGCGGTTTTTGGTACGGGACGGGGCCGGCATCGTGAGCGACATCCTGAGCCATCTGAAGGAGAACCGGGTAAACGTTGATGAAGTCCTTCAGCTCAGGCACTCGATCGAGGAAAGAAGCTATTTCAGGGAAAAGCTGGGACTCAAGTACAAGCCGGATGAAATACTCCCCTTTATCATCACCCTTGAACCCTGTAAGGAAGCGGCTGTCAGAGAGGCGATACAAGGGGTAAAGGGACACGATTTTATCCTGCTTGACCCCGTGGTAATAAAGATATTGCCGGACCTGCCCGACGTGGTAGGGACCAGTACTTAATAAAGGAGCGTCAAGATGGTTATAAAATTATACCCAGCGTCAAAGAAAAAGTCAGAATCAGGAGCAAAGTCTTCGGCAAAGATAAAACCCGGAAAGATGCTCATCGACGGAAAATGGGTAAACTCCCGCTCCGGCAAGACTCTTAAAACGATAAACCCCGCCACCGGTAAGGTAATTACGAGCATTGCCTGTGGCGACAGGAGGGACGTGAACCTTGCGGTAAAGGCTGCCCGGAGGGCGTTTGAGTCGGGTCCGTGGCCTGCGATGGACGCGCGTGACCGCGGGCGAATACTGGCCAACGTCGCAAAATTGGTGGAAGACAACCATGAGGAACTGGCAAGGCTGGAGACCCTCGATAACGGTAAACCCATTAAAGAGTCCCGCGCCGTAGACGTACCTTACACCGCCGACACATTCTTTTACTATGCGGGCTGGGCCGATAAGATCCACGGCGAGACCATCCCCGTCAGGGGCGACATGCTCAACTACACGCTCAGGGAGCCCGTGGGCGTAATAGGGCAGATTATACCCTGGAACTTCCCTCTGCTGATGGCCGCCTGGAAACTTGGGCCCGCCCTTGCCTGCGGTAACACGGTCGTACTAAAACCGGCCGAAGATACGTCACTCTCCGCCCTCAGGCTTGGCGAACTGTTCATGGAGGCGGGGCTTCCTGCCGGGGTGCTCAACATAGTTACAGGACTCGGTGAAACCGCCGGCGCGGCACTGGCAAGGCACGTCGACGTAGACAAGGTAGCCTTTACCGGTTCGACGACTGTCGGAAAGGACATAGTGCGGGCCTCTGCCGACACTCTGAAGAAGGTCTCGCTGGAGCTTGGGGGCAAGTCACCCAATATAATCTTTGCCGACGCGGACATAGAGGCTGCGGTACAAGGCGCCTTGATGGGCATATTCTTCAACCAGGGGGAGGTCTGCTGCGCCGGGTCCAGGCTCTACGTTGAGAAAAAGATTCACGACAAGTTCATGGACAGAATGGTCTCCTTTGCCTCGAAGATGCGCGTTGGAGACCCTTTTAACCCACGCACGGATATGGGCGCCCTTGTGTCCCAGGTACAGTTCGACAAGGTGATGGGCTACATAGAGGCCGGCAAGGAAGAGGGCGCAGAACTATGCTGCGGCGGCGAAGCCCTTAAAAGTAACGGCTACTTTATCAAGCCCACTATATTTGATAACGTCAAAGGCACGATGAAGATTGCCAGGGAAGAAATCTTCGGGCCCGTGGTATCCACCCTTACATTCAGAAATATCGACGAGGTGGTCAGGGCGGGAAACCAGTCCCGTTACGGCCTCGCGGCCGCCGTATGGACCCGGGACATACAAAAGGCCCACGCGGTCGCCAGGAGGCTCCGCGCCGGCACTGTATGGATAAACACCTACAACGCGTTTGACTGCGGCAGCCCCTTCGGGGGGTACAAGGAGTCCGGCTACGGCCGCGAACTGGGTGAACACTCTCTGGAACTGTACACCCAGGTAAAGAGCGTGTGGGTGAATCTGAGCTGATGGTAATATTACTTGAACACAATGCAACAAAATGAGCGATATAGAAAAAGAGCAAAAAGAGGCTGAAGAGAAGCAGAGAATAAGGGAGCAGGTTGTGCTCCTCAGACCCAGGGCACAACTTGGGTCTAAGCTGGTCTTCGAGATTGCAGAGCGTGGGGCGGATGAACTCTTGAGTAACAAGAGAACTGCGGCCAAGGTAAATAATGACACTGCGTTAATAGTATGGCTCGAACTCGTCGCGTTTGCCCTCTACCTCTTCGACAGGGTGGCCGCGACCAGGCTTAACGACTCCCACCCGATCTACATGAAACTGCTTACGGATTTTGTAATTTCCGGGTTTCCCTCTGAGGTGGCAAAGTTTGGAAAACAGAACCTGAGGTCGGAAGAGGGTTGGGCCGACGATATCAATAGTTCTATCAGCACCCGGTCCATGCAATACTTCAGCCTTGAGCAGGAGATTACCGGCGCCAAAGGCTCTTTGGGACGTGCTCTGCCAAGGGCGCTCTTCTCGGAATTTGCGGACATACTGGCGCAGGAGATAGGATTGCCCGGTGATAAGAACGTCAAAGAACTCCTCGGCCTGCGCACCCGCACGGCAATGGCCGATATCCTCAAAGAATTCAGCCCTGCCGCCGAAGAGCCCACAATGTAGCTACATACGCTGAAGAGGCGGGATTGGCGCTAGAGATTATTAAGGGCAGGCCCGCCCGGTAATGGGTTGACTTTACTAAGCCGGGTAGGTCATGGTCACACCACGACCTGACAAGAATTCATTTGTGTCTTATATTATCAGTTTCGTATCAGGCAACGCCGGTGGCGGCGGGGGCCTGTTTACGCTTCTTCTTCGTTTCTTCTTTGCCAAGTTTCTCTACCCTGACGGCGCAGACCTTATACTCGGCGGTCATGGTGACGTTGTCGTAGGCGGTAATGGTAAGCTTATTGGCGGCGGCTTCGGCAAAGTGCATGGGCATCCAGATGACGCCCTCCTTGATGTCTGTAATCTTCGTCCTGGTCTTCAGCTTCCCGCGCCGGGTGATTACCCTGATCATCTCACCGTCCTCCATGCCGTGCATGTCCGCATCGAAGCGGCTTATCTCCACAAAACACTCCGGCTGTAACTGCACGCTGCCCTTCGAGCGGCGTGTCATCGTACCACCGCCGTAGTGCTGGAGTGTCCGCCCGGTCGAAAGGATGAGAGGATAGTCCTTGTCCGGCTCCTCGGCCGGCCTGCGGCAGGCGGGTGCGAAGAATTCACCCTTGCCACGGGTGAAGTTGCCGTCCTTATGCAGGTACTTGGTCCCGGGGTGGTCCTTGTCCGGACACGGCCACTGGAGCCCGACGTCATCAATTCTTTTATAGTTTATGCCGCCGAAGAATTTGGGAGCCAGCGCCGCGAGTTCATCCCAGATTTCACCGGGGTGTTTATACTCCATCGGGTAGCCCATGAGCGTGGAGAGTTCACAGATAATCTGCCAGTCCGGCTTAGAGTTACCTACCGGCTGTACGGCCGTCCGTACCCTCTGCACCCTGCGCTCAGAGTTTGTGAAGGTGCCGTCCTTCTCGGCGCACGATGAGGCTGGCAGGACGACGTCGGCGTATTTCGCCGTCTCAGACATGAAGATGTCCTGTGCCACCACGAAGTCGCATCTTTCGAGGGCGCTTATCACATGGGCCTGGTCGGGTTCACTCATCACGTTGTCTTCACCCACAAGGTACAGGGCCTTTATGCTGCCGTCGTTTGCGCCCGTGAAACACTCCGGCATCTTAAGTCCGGGTTTTGGGTTCAGCTTTACGCCCCATGCCTTTTCAAATTTTTCGCGCGCTTCAGGGTCTGATACGTACTGATAGCCGTGGAAGCGGTCAGGGTCTGTTCCCATGTCGCACGCGCCCTGTACGTTATTCTGTCCCCGGAGCGGGTTTACCCCGGTACTGGGACGGCCTATCTGCCCGCATAGCATACTAAGATTTGCGATGGTGCGGACGTTTTCCGTACCGCAGACGTGTTCCGTTATGCCCAGGGTGTAGTATATCCCGGCCTTCCCGGCCGTTGCGAACAGCCTCGCCGCCCCTTTTATCTTGTCTGCCGGCACGCCGGTTATCTTCTCCACCCTCTCGGGGGTGACGTCTTTACAGTATTCCTTTAAGGACTCGAAGTTCTCGGTGTATTTCTCTACGAAGTCCTTGTTCTCCAGACCCTCCGATATGATGACGTTCATCATCGCGTTGAGCAACATACAGTCCGAGCCGGGTCTGAGCTGCAGGAAGTAATCCGCGTGTCCGGCGAACCATATCTTGCGGGGGTCGGCCACGATGAATTTTGCGCCCTTCCGGAGCGCCGCCCTCATATGGAGTCCGATAATCGGGTGTGCCTCCGTAGGGTTCGCGCCTATGACGAACAAGACGTCGGCGTCAGGGATTTCGGCGATGGAGTTGGTCATCGCGCCGCTGCCGAAGCTCATGGCCAGACCGGCCACGGTGGGGGCGTGTCAGGTACGGGCGCACTGGTCAAGGTTGTTTGTGCCGATGACCGCCCGGGCGAACTTCATCAGGACGTAGTTCTCTTCGTTGGTGCATCTGGAAGAGCCGAGAATGGCAATGGACTCAGCGCCGTGTTTGTCCTTAGTCTCGGCGAATCTGGTCGCCACGAGCTTGAGGGCCTCGTCCCAGGAGGCCTTTTCGAAGCTTCCGTTTCTCTTGATAAGCGGGTCGGTGAGGCGTTCCTCGTGATGCACGAAGTCGTATCCGAAGCGCCCCTTTATGCACAGGTTGCCGTCATTCGGTACCGTGCCGGGTTTGGAGGTGACCTTTACGAGTTTGCCGGTGTCCTTGTGGACGTTGAGAAAGAGGGTGCAGCCCACTCCGCAGTAGCCGCACACGGTCTTTATCTTGTCTAGCTGCCAGTCACGGCCTTTGCCCTCGGCCTGTTTTTCCCTCAAAGCGCCGACCGGGCACGTTGACACGCACTGTCCGCAGAACTCGCAGCTCGTCCCCAGCAGTGTATGGCCGTAGGCGGGTCCGACGACAGTCTCGAAACCGCGGTTTATAAAGTCGATGGCATGCGCCTGCTCAACTTCATCGCATATCCTGACGCAGCGTCCGCACAGGATACACTTGGAGTCGTCTCGCAGTATCATGGTGTTCGGGTCAGGGGATACACCGCGCTGAGGTTCTTTAAAGAAGCGGCTGCTTTTGATGTCATATTCGTAGGCAAGGTCCTGCAGCGTGCAGCTACCGCACTTGTCGCAGGTCATGCAGTCCAGGGGATGGTCTGACAGGATAAGTTCCAGCACGAACCGCCTTGTCTCATAGACCCGCTCGGTGTCGGTCTTCACCACCATGCCGTCAGCTACCATCGCCGAACAGGCGGTGACCAGGGGTTTTCTGGCGTTTTCAACCTCTACCATGCAGACCCGGCACGCGCTGAACGGCTCGAGACGCGGGTCGTGGCAGAGTGTGGGTATTTTTATGCCCAGCTTTGCCGCTGCCTGGAGGATGGTCTGGCCGGAGCCGGCCTCGACCTCTCTGCCATCTATAGTAAGCTTCAGCTTTTCAGCCGGGGATTTTTCTGTCGAGTTTGTCATCATCAGTTGTCTGCTGTATCATAAGATAAGAATCTCAGAAAATACCATTTTTTTGTGGGGCAGTCAAGCCTTAGAACACTATCCCGGCGTAGCCTACGAAGTCTGAAGGCTCCTCATCTTCGGGCAGTACGTCGTAGCTGGTGGTGTAGTGCAACAACTCCCCTTCCTTTACCCCCAGTGCCCTGGCGTATGCGACGGTCGCGGCCATGGCCCCGCCCCCGCAGGCGTTCAGGTTCTTCGTGGCCTCCGGCACTATTTCCTCGGCGGCCATCTTGAGACAGAGGTCTATAATCCTCTTGTCGTTCTCGTTTTTGACCCACTCAAGGGCCTTTCTCCCGGTTCCATGGTTCTTGAAGGCGTACCGCTGGCCGTAATGGGTGAGGTCGCTGGTACCGACGGTCATTATACTGCCGTCCCGGTCCTTCACGAGCGCCGCCACCCTCTCTCCCAGGACGTGGGCCTGAGCGGTGGGCGGGACCATGACAGGCACTATCCGGGCCTCAGGGTAAAGATACTGTATAAACGGGAGCTGTACCTCCAGTGAATGCTCCATTAGATGGCCTTGCGCGTTTTCCTCCACGATATCACCCGCAGATTTCAGTATCTCGCCCGCCAGGTCGCCGTCTATCTCTATCTCGCCAAGGGGTGTCTTCCATGACCCCTCTCTCATTATGGCTGGTCTGCCTACACCCATCACGTGCACGGAGCCAAAGAGGACAAAGACATCCGGCACGGATGATAACCTGTTTATGGTGCGGAAAACGGCCGCCGCGGTATCGCCTGAGTACGTCCAGCCCGCATGAGGCACAATACCTGCTACAACGCTGGTTTTCCTGGTGCCGGGATGAATGCTGGAACAATTGTCAAGGTGCCGCTGGACGGCCACCTTGCACACACCGCCTGTCTCCGGATAAAAGCCTTGGGCTATAGGACTTCTGATAAACATCTTAGCGCCAGCCTGACGTAAAAGTTTCCACCGGGATTGTTGGAGAATTTATGGGATAAAAATCAAGTCTATCAGCGGCTGTAATTGTTGTCAAAGAATCTTTTTCTACTTTGATTCCTGCGTGATTTTGCTATCATTACAAATCAGGGTAACTAAGTAAGTAAATAAGAAAACAAGAATGAAAGACAGGAAGGACGAAGGCCGGTGCTGGAGCTAAACGGTATAACAATAACGTGGCTTGGCCATGATTCTATCAAGATAGAGGGCGATAACAAGGTCATATACATTGACCCCTGGAAATTAACGGACGCAGGACCTGCCGACGCCGATATAGTACTTGTGACACACGAACACTATGACCACTGTTCCCCGCCGGACGTGGCGAAGGTCTCGAAGAAAGGCACCAGGATAATGACCACGGCCGACACCGCCAGGAAACTGAAGGGAGACGTCATGGTGGTTAAATCGGGAGATACGGTAGAGATAGACGGGGTCACGGTGGAGGCTGTACCGGCGTATAATACAAATAAGAGTTTCCACCCGAAGAACTCTAACTGGATAGGCTTTATCGTTACCGTGGGGGGTAATAAACGGATATACCACGCGGGCGACACCGACCGCATACCGGAGATGGACGACTTTAAGGTGGACGTGGCGCTCGTACCCGTAAGCGGCACATACGTTATGACCGCGGAGGAGGCGGCTGACGCGGTAAACCGCATGAAGCCTAAGATTGCCGTCCCCATGCACTATGGCGCCATAGTCGGCACTGAGGCGGACGCCGAGAGGTTTAAGACGCTTGTTTCGGATGATATAGAGGTAAGGATTTTATGACAGATACATTAACTGACAGCGGCACGGCAGTAGACACGAGGCCGGCCGCCGCTCCCGGCGCGGCCGAGGCTGCTGAGACGGGCAGGGACAGTGACAAGAAGGTGAAGGCGGTGGCCCTGCTTTCCGGCGGCCTGGACAGCACGCTGGCCATAAACGTGATAAAGGCGCAGGGTATAGACGTGGTGGCCCTGAATTTCTCGACCGTCTTCTGTCTCTGCAACCGCACCGATAGCTGCAAGTCAGAGGCCCGGAAGGTCTCCGAGGCCATCGGCATACCGATAAAGGTACTCAACATAACGGACAGCTTCCTGGAGATTGTGAAAAAGCCAAGGCACGGCTACGGCAAGAACATGAACCCCTGCATCGACTGCCGTATAAACATGTTCAGGATGGCGGGGGAGTATATGCGGGAGATTGGCGCGTCTTTTATTGTTACCGGTGAGGTACTTGGCCAGAGGCCCATGTCCCAGCGAAAGGTAGCCATGAGGACCATTGAACGCGAGGCGGGGCTGGAGGGCCTTATAGTGAGACCCCTGTGTGCGAAGCATCTGGAACCGACCGTTCCGGAGAAAGAGGGCCTGGTGGACCGGCAAAAACTCCTGGCCATTAAGGGGCGTTCTCGGAAGGAGCAGATGCAGCTTGCAGACGTCTTTGAGATGAAGGACTACCCGTGCTCTGCCGGGGGATGCCTGCTTACCGACCCGGGATTCGCCGTGCGGATAAAGGAGTTGTTTGAGCACGATATAGACTGCGACCTGAGGGACGTAAAACTGCTAAAGCTGGGCAGGCACTACAGGCTTGACGCCGAGACCAAGGCCATAGTGGGCAGGAACGATGAGGAAAACCAGAGGCTTGAGACCCTTGTGCGGACTGAAGACGCCCGGCTTTACCTCGCTGATATCCCGGGACCGCTGTGTCTTGTGCGCGGCAACCTGACAGACGAGAATCTACGGGCGGCGGCCAGTCTTACGGCGCGCAGCAGCAAGGCCCAGGACATGCCACTTGTCCGGGTTGTCCTGCACCGGGGAGACGTGGAAGGCGTGCTGGAGGTTGCCCCCGCGGACGACGTCTGGGCCAAAGAGCGTATTATTGTCAGGAAAAAATAAGCAAAGGGCGTGATTAGTATAAGATGGGTGAGTCAGCACCTTCCCTACCGGCCAAAACTTTCCCCTTTAATCGCGGTATATATCTGCTGGCCGCAGAGCTCCGGCGGGATTACCGGCTAAGGATTGGCAGACTTGGCAAACACCTCTTCCCTCAAGGTTGTTATCTTTATGTCGGCAGCGCGCAAAGAAACCTGCGACAGCGGCTGACGCGGCATCTCACAAGAAAATCTCCCGGCAAAAAACCCCACTGGCATGTTGACTACCTGCTTGCCCACGCGCGAGTTAAGCATATCTGGGGGTTTGACGCCCCGAAGGAATGGGAATGCAGGCTGGGACGGCGTCTGGCGGGCGTTAGCGGCCTGGAGACGCCGCTCAAGAGATTTGGCTCCTCAGATTGTCACTGCAATACGCACCTGTACTACATGCCGGGAGACGAATCTCCCGCAGTATCTATTACTACCTTAGGGGCGCTTGGTCCCGACGGGTATCCATCCTTTTATTATGGAAATGCTTGAAGTAGATAAGACATGAAGGCCCCGGCGGACATGACACCCATGATGAGGCAGTATCACTCCTTCAAGGAGAGATGCAAGGACGCCGTACTATTCTTCCGGATGGGTGACTTTTATGAGATGTTTTACGAAGATGCCCGGATTGCGTCCCGGGTGCTGGGTATAGCGCTTACGTCGCGCGCCAAGGGTGAGAAGGCCGTGCCCATGGCTGGCGTGCCGCATCACGCGGCGGGCCCCTATATACAGCGCCTCATAAAGGCCGGGCATAAAGTGGCCGTGTGTGAGCAGGTGCAGGACCCGCGTGAGGCCAAGGGGGTGGTGGACAGGGATATTACCCGGATAATCACGCCGGGCACCCTTACCGACGAGAACCTCCTTGAGGACAAGCGGAACAACTATCTTGTTGGCATACTCCCAGGCAGTGACACGGCGGGTATCTCGTGGGTGGATCTCTCTACGGGGAGATTTGAGCTTACTGACGTACCGCGTGGACGACTGATGGATGAACTGTACCGGCTCAGGCCGTCCGAGTGCATAATACCGGAGTACGCACACGATGACGAACTGATGAGTGGACTGGGCGTCGGTCTGGGGATTACGGTAACCCGGAGGCCGGGCTGGGAGTTTTCACAAGACTCTGCCTACAAGACACTGCTTGAGCACTTCGGGACCACCAGCCTGGAGGGCTTCGGTTGTGAGGGGTTGGGACCGGCCATACGTGCCGGCGGGGCGGTAGTGCAATATCTCAAAGAGACGCAGAATAATTCCCTGGGGCATATCGTCAACCTGAGACGCTTCAACAGCGGAGACACCCTGCTGATAGACGCTGCTACGCAGATGGGGCTTGAACTCGTTGAGACGGTCAGGACGAGGCAGGTCGAGGGGTCGCTGTTGTGGGTACTTGATAAGACCCGAACGGCGATGGGCGCGAGGCTCCTCAAGGAATGGATACTCTTCCCGCTGGTCTCCTCCGAAAAGATACGCTTTCGCCAGGAGGGCGTGAGCGAACTGCACGGTAATCACACGCAGAGAGAGTCCCTCCGCACGCTTCTAAAGGAGGTGTCCGACTTAGAACGTATATCTACGCGGATTAGCACGGGGCGTACGAACGCCAGGGACCTGGTCTCACTGAAGAATTCGCTGGAGGTGCTGCCCGGACTGAAGGAGGGACTTTCCGGCGCCGGGTCGGGTATTCTGGAGTCTGTCCGCGACGGACTTGATGATGTTAAGGAGGTAAGGGTGCTGACAGCGACTGCGTTCGTTGACAGCCCGCCTCAGACCGTGCGAGACGGCGGAATGATAAGAGAAGGTTACAGCCCTGAACTGGACGAATTGAGAAATATCCGAAGAAACGGACGGGAATGGATAAAAAACTTCCAGGCCGTGGAGATGCGCCGGACGGGCATACCGTCCCTTAAGGTACACTACAACAAGGTCTTCGGGTACTATATAGAGGTTACAAATACCCACAAGGACCGTATACCGGGGGACTATATCCGTAAACAGACGCTTAAGAATGCGGAACGCTATATTACCCCCGAGCTAAAGGATTATGAGTCACGGGTGCTGACGGCGGAGGAGAGGTCTAAGGAGCTGGAATATCAGCTCTTTGAGAAGGTTAGGTCCGAGGTTGCCGGCTATACGCCCGTGATTCAAAGGGTGGCAGGCAAAGTAGCGCAACTTGACGTGTTGCTCAGTTTTGCAACTGCCGCCGCCGAGAACGATTACACCTGTCCTGAAATAACCGAAGGAGATGAACTGCGGATATCCGACGGCAGGCATCCCGTGCTCGAAAAGACTCTGGGCAGGGGAAGATTTGTACCCAACAGTATAGACATGGACGACAGGTCAACCCGTGTCATGGTCATTACCGGGCCCAACATGGCAGGTAAAAGCACCTACATTCGCCAGGTGGCCCTAATCACGCTTATGGCCCAGATGGGGAGTTTCATCCCTGCGAAAGAGGCAAAGATTAGCGTGGTTGACAGGATATTTACGCGCATCGGGGCATCGGATGAACTACACCGCGGACAGAGTACCTTTATGGTGGAGATGCACGAGGCGGCAAATATACTCAATAATGCCACCGACCGAAGCCTTATAATACTCGATGAGATAGGCAGGGGTACCAGTACATTTGACGGCCTCAGTATAGCCTGGGCCATGACCGAGTATATATTCAGGAACGTCAGGGCAAGGACGCTGTTCGCCACCCACTACCATGAACTTACAGGGCTCGCAGCCCTCTTCCCGGGGATAAAGAACTACAATGTTGCGGTGAGGGAGTGGGGGAACAAGGTGATATTTCTCAGAAAAATTGTTGAGGGTGGTTCAGATAAAAGCTATGGTATACATGTGGCGCGGATGGCCGGGGTACCGGGAGAAGTGATTAAAAGGGCCGGGCACATCCTGGAACAGCTTGAGACCAACTCCCTGGACGTTTATCAGAGACCCAGGCTGGGCCAGCCGGCGACAAAAGGAGGAAAAGACGTTCAGCTGTCCCTCTTTGTGCCAAAAGAACAGGCCGTACTGGAGGAGCTACAATCATTGGATATTACGGGACTCACACCTCTAGAGGCACTGAATAAACTGGAAGAGCTAAGGCGCGGGCTCACGGAAACTGAAGGTGAACAGGCATAAGGGTGGATTGCAAAGAGAGTTAAAAATTTCGGTCTGAACGCCGGATTCTTGGTTGACATTCTGGCTATTGCTTATATAATAAGGAGTTAGGAAAATACATTGATGTCTTTAAGCCCGGGAAAGAACGATGCAAAAGGACTTTGAAGGAAGACGCCGATTTAAGAGGCGTATATCCGTAAAGTGGATAATACTAATCTCGTTTATAGTAGTATCGCTGGGGATAGGGTCTTTCTTTGTCGTCAGGAATCTTGGTTACTATAATGTGCAGCCTTCCGAGGTTGGAATTGTAGTAAACAACCTGACGGGAAACGTAAAGGCGATCGACCGTGCGGGCGTAATTATCTACATACCAATCCTCCAGGATATATATATCCTCGACAAGGAGGAGCAGGTCCTGTATTTGTCCTTCGACAACATCACTCCTGACTACCCGAAGGGCAACCCCTTATGGGTCAAGTCAATAGATGGTGGTGACGTTTCCCTCGACCTGCTTATACGTTACGTAATGATTCCAGAGAAGGCGGCCTTCGTTATCCTGGATTCAGGTCCGGGTGCCGCCTACAAGAAGAAATGGACCTTCGATTACATCAGGGCGGTAATGCGATATAACATGGGCGAACTTTTGATAGAAGACTTCCCGAACTCGGCCAAGCGCGACAGGAAGGCGCAACAGGCGATCGATGAAATAAACGAGGTTATAGAACCGCGCGGGATCAAGATAACTGCCATAAACGTCCTGGACTATCGATACTATCAGGAATACTGGGAGAAGATCCTGGCAAGGAGGCTTGCGGATAAAGAGGTGGAAGTGCAGATAGACAGGGCGGAGGCTGCCAGGGAGAACCGAAGGCGTGTAAAGGTTGAAGAGGGCAGGAGGATGGACACGGAGGTATCCAGATACAGGGGCGACCTCAACAAGAGAGAGCTGGGGGCCGACGCCAAGGCCGAACAGACGCGGCGCGACGCAGATGCGTATTACAAAAAGGTAACTATTGAGGGTGATGCGGAATTCGAGAGACTGAGACAGAAGTCAATTGGCGTCCTGGCGGAGAAGCAGTCTGAGGCAGGAGGTATCATGGCCCTTCGCCGCGCACTCGAACGTCCGGGAGGCCGGCAGTTGGTGAAGCTGGAGTACGCAAAGAGGCTCAAGGAAGCAACTGTACAGGGAACCCCCGTCTTAAAGGCCAATCGGGAGATTCCGCAGCTCCTGAGGGAAAGTGAGAGAATCGAGAGGATCGAGCCAAGACCGGCTGTGGCTGCCGGCGAGGAAAGATGATTATAGAGGATCAAATCTGTGGGATCTAAGAGAAGCATATACGCCTACGGCGGGATAATTGGTTTTTTTGTCGTATTTTTTGGTATAGCGGTTCCATTTTGTATTTTCAAGGTACAGGTGAACCAGATAGGAGTATGGACGAAGGTATGGCCTGTAGGCGTCACGGATTTCACAAGGGGAGTAGTGGAGGAGGACTATTTTGTAGGCTGGCACAGGGGCATTCCGATTGTGGACTATTGGGACGTGTATGACGCCACGGTCCAGACGTTGAACAGGACGTCGGACAAGGTAGGCGGCAGGCGCATGGAGCCTATCCAGGTGAGGACGGTTGACGATTATGACGTGAGTGTGGAGTTGATTTTGAAGTACAAGATACGGAGGGGTTCGGCGTGGCGTTTGAGGAAGTTGCTTGGGCCCGGCAAGGCTGGCAGTCCGAAGGGCAAGGTCAGGTACCAGGTTATTTTAGAGAACGAGATGGTGGACGTGGCACGAAGTGTATTTGGTAAGATGACGGAGAAGCATCTTTACGACCCGTATGAGAAGCGCAAGCGTGCGAAGCAGGCGTTGGTGGAGCTTCAGAAGAGGATGGACGACAGGTTTTTGGACATGATAGACGTGTTGTTATTGGATTTGAAGTTTGACCCGAAGCTTGACAGGAAGATTAAGAACGTGAAGCTTGCGGAGTTGGACATTTTGCTGAACATATCTCAGGCGAAGGCTGCGGACTACAGGGGCATAACGAACATAATAGACGCAGACACGGAGGCCTGGGTGGAGCGTATAGAGGGTGACCGCAAGGCGAAGTTTACCATTCTGGAGGCCCTTTTGAACCAGCGGATAGCGGAGATAATGGCGGCTGCGGGTAAATACATGGTGGAGAAGAAGGCCAACGCGGACCGTTACAAGGCCGACGAAACGGCGGCCGGGAGGCTTCTGGTGAGGAAGGCGCTTGCCGAGGGGCAGAACCTGAAACGTGCAGCTATGATAGGCGTTGGAGGCGATCTCATTGTTGCCCTGGAGGCCGCGAAGAACATCAACCTCGGCTATCTGGAATTCACCACACAGCGGGTTGACCTGCTCGAGATAGAACAGATGGTGCAGAAGTTCGGCGTGGCACCACTGAAGGCGACAGAGTAGCCCCTGCGTTTAAAACCGTTGGGTGTTAAACCCCTGAAAGAACACCTTCCCTGTATAACACTCCTTTAAGATTGTGACACCCTTTTGAGTCTTATTACGTACTTACTAATGTCTTCCGGGTTGGTTCCTGTCAGGGTCTCATTGAAGTTCTTAACCATGCCTATTTTAATGCCCTTGATTATAAAATCACGGTCTGTGACCAGGATGTTGTCAAGGTTGTAGACCATTATGTTGAAGACGACAAGCCGGTAATCCCTCTCGGAGAGATTTTTTATCTCTCCCGTAACCTTCGCAGAAGAACCAAAGCGCTTAAAGCTCACGTCTCTGACATAAAAACCTTCACCAACACCCTCATAGCCCTCTTCCTCCGGGGTCTTTGGTCTGGCCTCTTCCTCTGTGGCCACCTGCTTGGCTTCCGCAGTCTCCTTCTCGGTAAAGAGTTCTTCCGGAGGGGCCACACCCGTATTAGTTTCAATATTTTTTACCCTGCCCAGCAGGACGGCGAGGGTCCTTGACTGCTTTTCCGAGGCGGCCAGGAAATCTTCCAGGATGGTGAGCCGGTCTACCAATAATGATTCCAGAGCGCCCAGCTTTTCCTTTTGCCCGGAGGACTCCTTCAGCAGGGTATCGATGTCTTCCCTCTGCTTGGCCAATGTCTTCTTTATCGGGTCCAGCGGCCTCATGAAGTCTGCGTATCTGTTTGCGAGCACGGCAGTAATGGCTGCTTGTTCTTTTATTTCTTTCGATAACCCGGCGGTGCTCTTTTTAAGTATATTTAACGTGCGCCCGAACTTCACCATCGGGTTGTCCTCGGTAGCCCCGCCGAGGGCCGTCTCCACCTTGGTCATACGTGCATTTATTGAGGATAAGCTGCCGCGCAGCGCGCCGACGCTGTCTGCGATTTCCTGAAGGCTCTTTTTCAGTTCCGGATTTACGCCTGTAGTTTGATTTACCTTTTTCTCAAGTTCATCCAGCTTATTAGACATTGCCGCGGTAGAGCGCATCCACTCCATAAGTGAGCGCTGGAACGCGTTGAAGTCCTCCGCGACGTCGTCCCGCGATGCGCCGGTAAATAACGCAAGGGAAAGAAACGCCACACACAAGCTTTGTGTCAATTTCATACCGCAGTATCCTTTCAAGTAACACCTGCCGCCTGGCACGTGCGGTAAAACATTTATGTTTACATATAGCAGTATACAACTTTGACCCGGTTTGTCAACTTTGTGGCTTCGAGTAACTATTCAGGTTTGCCGGCATTACCGGTGAGCCTGACGAGGTGGGCATATTCCTGGAGAAGTGTTTTTCTGCCCGTTGGGAAATCTACCACAACCATTAGAGATTTCCCGTAGCCTCGTGTCTCTACCACACGGCCTACGCCGAACGTTGAATGTCTGACCAGCTCACCGGCGGCGGGCCGGTCGGCCTCGGCCACGTAATCAGCCCCGGCCTCTTTAATAAATTGAGTCGTCGAAATAGTCTTATCTTCCTTCGCGATAACGTCCGCAGGAAGTTCGTCAAGGAAGCGTGAGGGTATAGACGGTACTATTGAGCCGTATCTTAAGCGTCTGCCGGCATGGCTCAGTCGAAGCTCCTCCATGGCGCGGGTGATACCGACGTAAAAGAGCCTGCGCTCCTCCTCAAGTTCTTCCGTCGTATCCATGGACTGGGCATGAGGCAGCAAACCCTCCTCCAGTCCGGCGATGAAGACGACGGGGAATTCAAGACCTTTTGCCGAGTGCAGTGTCATAAGAGCCACGGCCTCCGTACTACCGTCCCACGCGTCTATGTCCTGCACCAGGGCAACCGTCTCAAGATAATCATTAAGCGAGCCTTCCGGGTGGTCCCTGTCGTACTCCTCTGCGGCATTTACCAGTTCCTCTACGTTAGCCACACGCTCCAGCCCGCGCTCCCCGGATGATTGCTCCAGGTAGGTTATGTATTTTGTCTGGGCCAGCATCTCTGTCACCAGTGGCGCAACGGGATAGCCGGGCATCTTCCTCAACTTCGAGAAGAGTCCCGCAAATGACCGAATACCGCTGGCCGCCTTGCCCCTTATGCCGGGGACATCAGATTCAGCGGCCTCAAGCATCTTTTTCCCGTTAGCGGCAGCCCATGCCTTTAGCCTGGAAAGAGAGGTCCGCCCTATGCCCCGGGGGGGGGTATTGACTACCCGTTCAAATGCGACCTGGTCATCGGGGTTTACCAGCAGCTTCAGGTAGGCCAGGACGTCTCTTATCTCCGCTCGCTTATAGAATTCCACAGCCCCTATAATCACGTACGGTATCCCGGCCTTCATCAAGGCGGCCTCCAGGACTCGTGACTGGGCGTTTGTACGGTAAAATACCGCGATCTCCGAACACTTGCGCCCTGAGTTCATGAGGTCCTGGATATGAGAGGTTATTTGCTCGGCCTCGTAGCGTTCATCGTGGGTGTAAACCAGTGATATGTTTTCGCCCGCGGGGTTTTCGGTCCACAGGCCCTTCGTCTTTCTTAACTTGTTGTGTTCAATCAGTTCAGAGGCGGCCCGGAGTATGTGTTTTGTGGAGCGGTAGTTTTGTTCCAGCAGTACCACCTTTGTGTCCGGGTAATCGTTCTCAAAGTCAAGGATATTGCCGAGGTTCGCGCCTCTCCAGCCGTAGATAGACTGGTCGGGGTCCCCGGTGACACAGATGTTTCTGTATTTACCTGCCAGGAGTTTTTGCAATACATACTGCGCGAAGTTGGTGTCCTGGTACTCGTCTATCAGTATGAACAGAAATGTATTCTGGTACCGTTCCAGGACGTCCGGGTATTCGTTGAAGAGTTTTATGAGCTTTACCAGCAGGTCGTCAAAGTCAAGGGCGTTGTTAGCCTGAAGGATGGCCTGGTATCTTGTGTACACCTTGGCCGCGGTCTGGTGATAGTAGTCCGACCTTTCCTTAAGGAGGCCGTCCGGTCCCAGGAGTTTATTCTTGGCCACGCTTATTGTGGCGGCCAGGGAGGCCGGTTTCCAGTGGGTCGAGTCAAGTTCCAGTTCGTTCAGGGCGGTCTTGACAACGCCCAGTGTGTCGGCGGTGTCGTAGATACTGAAGTACCGGGTAAAGCCTAACCTTTCCACGTTGCCGTCCATCCGCAGTATGCGGGTACACATGGAGTGGAACGTTGATATCCACATGCCGGGATGCGAGTAGTGCTGTGCCACCCGGTCCTTCATCTCCTTAGCGGCCTTGTTGGTGAACGTAAGGGCGAGGATGCTGTAGGGGTCGATTCCTTCCTCTATCATGTAGCAGACCCTTCTGGTAATGACCCTTGTCTTGCCGCTGCCTGCCCCTGCCAGTACCAGCAGGGGGCCTTCGACCTGAGTAATGGCCGCGCGCTGCGGCTCGGTAACGTCATCCAGGAGATTGCTTGGGGATTTTTTTGGCGTCATAGTATGTTATTTTACTTTCTGAGCGATTATGCTGGCAATGGCCTTTTCACCGTCTATTACCGTCTCGCGGTAGAAGATTATCTTCATGCCCAGGTCCAAAAACAGGTGTAACAGTTCGTTTTCCTCAAGTAAGTACTCCCTGTTCTTCGGCCCGTGCAGACCTATGTTCAGGTTTTCGACGGTATAAGTCTCCATTATGACCATTCCGCCGGGTCTGAGCGCGGCCTTCATCTGCGCTATAAGGTCCCGCTGCAGATAATAGAAGCAGGCAATAAGGTCGTACCCTTCCTGCTCCAGCGTATAATCTTCCAGGTCGGCCTCAAAGGCATTTATCCGGACGCCTCTCTCAGCGGCCAGGCGCCTTGCCTTCTTTACCGCTACCGGTGAGATGTCGCAGCCGTCAACATCATAGCCCTGTTCTGCCAGAAAGACTGCATTGCGTCCCTCTCCCATGGCCAGTACCAGCGCCCTGCCCCCGGGCAGCAGGCTGACATTGCCGCTGAGGAACTTAAGAGGGTCCCTGCCGTAAACGTATTCTCCGCCGGCATAGCGCTCGTCCCAGCGCTCGCGGTCATCTGCCCCGCCATAGCCCTCGTCAATACCGAGGGCGACCCCGAAAAAGAACGCAGCCAGTACGCCTACACAGATAAGGCCTGCCGGTCCGCCCATGTTACCTATAACTGCCGCCATGAGACAAACGCCTCCAGGGACATGAAACACAGCGCCGCAAAGAGTAGTGTCGGCCAGAGTCTTTTGCCTTCTACCGCGCCTTCCGCACCCTTCATCGGGGTGGATATGCTGAAGCTTACATTTTCACGCCCCAACGCCCCTTCCAGTTGACTCCTGTCAATCTTGGTCAGGTCGCCTTCGCCGGGGTCCACGTTGACGGTGAAGGAGACCCTGGCACCCGCTCCACGGACGGTGTAAACCCCGGGGAAATGGGTTTCCGAGAATACAAGCGGCGCATGCGGCACAGAGTCGTCGATAATCGGCGCGCTCAGATTTCCCTTCGGGTCCAGCACTTCTACATTCCCCGCCTTATCACGTTCATAAACGGGCAGCTCGCAGTCCTCACCCACCAGCACGTCTTCACTCATCGATTCTATCAGATTGTCCGTCATGTAGCGGCATATCTGCTGCACGAGCGGCAGAAAGAGCGGTTTTACCGGCAGGTCCGTCCAGTCCCTGTTGATGGTAGAGGTAATGGTAAGAGCGCGTCCTTTGCCGTACGGGAGTTCAATGAGGGCCGGTGCGCCGTTGGAATAGCTGATTATACTGGTAGCGCTGCCGTCCATCTCGGGCTCTACCAGGAAGACCTTATGGAAGTGAGGTGAGCTGAGGACGTCCTTCCTCTCCCCGGCGAAAACCCTTAGCAGGCTGTGGGTGGTATCGAGAGGGGCGAATTCAAGGGGCTTTCCATCAGGACTGTCTACCGCCATACGCAGCCTGGGAACGAGCCCCGCAAAGGTAGAATTGTAGTACTCCGGAGTGACCCTGTCGCCCAGGCAGAAGAAGATATTGCCACCCTCTGCGGCATAGGTCTTCAATTCGGATATTTTTGTGCCGTCAAGCTTTTCAACGTTGGCGAGTACGACCATGTCATAGTCCCTAAACCTCGCCGCCCGAACCTCATTTGTGTTCATCAGCGTGGGATGTATGTGCGACGTGTGGAGCCGGGCCGGGTTCAGGGCCTTTTCCAGGTAGAACGTTGCGCCCTGGTAAATGTTTATACTTGGCGCGCCGTCTATCAGAAGCACCTTTATGTCCCTGACGTCGGGTAGTGAGAAAAACCTTTTGTTGTCGGCAGGCAAGGGGTCTTCCGGTATTTCCACGCTCACCTGCGTGCCGCCCTGCCCCGACACGTCCAGCAGGAATTCCTTTGTAGACGACTCCCAGGGTTCAAGCTGGAGAAAACCCTGTGCCACGTCCTTTCCATCTATCCAGGCCCTTACCAGGAGGTCTTTGAGCGGGGTGTCGGAGAAATTCGCGACTGTTGTGCTGAGCAGGACCTGTTCGTCCTTCCTTGTCCAGTCGTATTCGTATCGAAGACCGGTGACGGCGGTGTTGGGCAGTGGTTTTCCCTCTGAGACGTCGACTATATGCAGTCTTACCTGGTCCTTTTCAATCATATTTTTTTGCACCTCTTGCATCCCGTCACGTTCCCAGCCGTGTTTTGTAAGGTCCGTGAAGAGAAAAACCCTTTTACTCTGTTTACTGGATGAACCGAGTGCGCGAAGCGCGTCGTCCAGGCATGACGATACATCTGTAGAATAGTACGATGGTTCGATGCGGTCAATGGCGTCCAGGGCCTCGCTTTTATCGGTATTTGGCCTGGGCGGCGCCTCCGGGACTGGGAACACGGTTATAACGCAGCTCTCGTCCGAGGGCGAAAGTGAGCCCACAAACTGCCGCGCCCAGTCTTTGGCCCTTTCGAGAAGGGTTTCCCCTGCGACGGTATACCCCATACTGTATGAGTTGTCTATTATGAGCACGTTGCACGAGGGTGCGTCAGGGGCGAGTGCGGGTCCGGCATTGAGCAGGGGCTTTGCCAGAGCCATTGCGACGAACGCTATTATCGCCGCCCTCAGTAAGAGCAGAAGCAACTGCTCGAGCTTGAGCCGCGCAGCCACCTTTTTTTGAGAGCGGAGGATAAACTCCATTGCTGAGAATCGATAGGACGGGGCACGCCTTCTTCCCATCATGTGTATAATTATGGGAAGGCTTACGGCCAACAAACCCAGAAGGAAGATAGGACTGATGAAATTCATTATTACAACCTGGCGGTGATTCTCGAACGGGCAAGCTTTTCTCTGCTGCTCAGACACTCAAGGAGCGCGCGGTCTAACGGCGTAGAGGTGTTAATAAGCCAGTAGTCTATCTGGTTTTCAAGGCAGCCCTGGCGAAGAGTCTCTGTAAAGCCGGCAAACTCTGAGAGGTAACTGTCCCGCATGGCTCTGGGCTCCGCCAGCACGGTGCTGTGGTCTTCCATAGATTCAAAAAGTGTGAGTTCGTTGAAGGGAAACTTCAGTTCGTCGCTGTCCAGCACCTGGAGCATTATTACGTCATTTCTGCGCTTCCTCAGTTGCCGTAGTTTTTTTACGATCTCGTTCGGGTTGTCAAACAGGTCCGAGATGATTATCACCAGAGAGCGCCTTGATGTCTTTTCCGCCAGTTTTTCCAGGACACCGGGTATGTCCGCCTTTCCCCGCGCCTCAAGACCCTCCAGGGCCTGCAGCAAGGCCTGAAGGTGTGAGGATTTGGTGCGTGGCGGGACGTAATTCAAGATGTCTTCACAAAATACCGCCAGACCGGTAGCGTCTGACTGCATAAGCAACAGGTATGACAGGCAGGCGGCCAGCGTTGCCGAGTACTCCAGCTTTGTCATGGCGCCGGAGCCGTAGCCCATTGAACCGCTCGTGTCCAAGGCGATATAGGCCTTGAGGTTTGTCTCGTCTTCAAACTGTTTAAGGTGGTACTTGTCCGACCTGCCAAAGACTTTCCAGTCTATGTGTTTTATCTCGTCGCCGGGGGTGTATAGCTTATGTTCGAGAAACTCTATGCTTGAGCCCTTGTGAGGCCTCTTATGAATGCCGGAAAACGTTCCTTCCACTACGGTCCTGGCCCTGAGTGTCATATTGGAAATCCTGCTCAGTGTCGCGGGGTCGTATCTGCTGGTTGTATCAGGTTCTTTCACGACTAACCGCCCTCTTTTCTTGCTTCTTCAAGCAGCCTGTCTACTATCTCTCTGGACGTTACGCCTTCGGCCTCTGCGTGGAAGTTGGTTATGATACGGTGCTGGAGTATGGGGTGGCACAATGAATGAATATCGTCGGTGGTAACGGCGTATCGGCCCTGCAGTATAGCCCTGGCCTTTCCACCCAGTATCATGCTTTGCGAGGCCCGTGGCCCGGCGCCCCAGCTCACCCACTTCTTCACGAAGTCAGGGGCGTTTGGGTCTGTGGGGCGCGAGTTTCTTACTATCCTTACGGCGTAAGACAGCACATGGTCCGCCACCGGCACCCTGAGTACCAGGTCCTGCATCGCACAGATATCTTTCGCGCTGAATGCCTTTTCCAGCTCGGGTGTGTAGGAGGAGGTTGTGTTTCTGACTATGTCCATCTCCTCATGCTCTTTCGGATAGTCTATGTTTATCTGGAACATAAAGCGGTCCAGCTGTGCCTCCGGCAGGGGATAAGTGCCTTCCTGCTCTATAGGGTTCTGTGTGGCAAACACGAGAAACGGCAGGTCGAGAGGGTAGGTATGCCCGCTCGCGGTAATCTTGTATTCCTGCATGGACTGTAGCAGTGCGGCCTGTGTCTTGGGCGGTGTGCGGTTTATCTCGTCGGCCAGGAGGATATTGGCAAATAAAGGCCCTTTGATAAAGCGGAAGAAGCGCCGGCCCGTGTGAGTGTCCTGTTCGAGCACGTCTGTGCCCGTTATGTCGGCGGGCATTAGATCGGGAGTAAACTGTATCCGGCTGAATTTCAGGTTCAGCACGTCGGCCAGTGTGCTGACGAGCATGGTCTTTGCAAGCCCGGGCACGCCCACGAACAGACAGTGTCCTCTACAGAAGAGGGCAATCAACATGTGGTCAATTACCTCAACTTGCCCCACAATGACCTTTGAAATCTCTCGCCGTATCTTTTCCCTGCCTTCGGCTATCCTTTCCACCGCCTGCAGGTCAGTTTTTTCCGTCTCCTGGGCTGTGCCGCTCATGGCTTCTCCTCACAACATTAAGGGGACACGAAGGTTGAAATAAAGTGTAAGGTCTTGTTACTTACAGGCTTATGTCCCCATGTAATAACCTATCAAATGACGTGCTTTATTGCAAGGTAAACTTGTGGCGGTGTTAGCCGGTGCGGTTTGTCGAGGACGAGTTTGAAATCTGGGCGCAGCGGATACCGTCCGGGGAAAAACACTGGTTGCAGGAGATACACGCGGCTGCGGTGGAAATCCCCTTCCTCAGCTTTTTTACAAGATCAGGTTCTCTTATAAATGGGCGGCTCATGGAGATAAGGTCTGCCTTCTTGTCTTCTACAATGGATTCCATCACCCCGATTGACCTGATGCCGCCCACTACAATAATCGGCACGGAGACCGCCCTCTTTACCCTCTCTGCGTTAGAGACAAAAAAACCTTCCTTTTCAGGGGAGTCTATATCCGTCTGGCAGGCGCTTGGAAAACTCTCTGTGATGCCGCCGCTTGTCTCGATGGCGTCTATCCCCGTCTCGGCAAGCATTGTCGCCACCTCGACCGCGTCGTCCACACTCAGGCCGCCTTCCACAAAGTCATAGGTCTGGAGCTTTACAAATATGGGATAATCTTCCGCGGTCTGGCGTCTGCATGCCTTTAGGACCTCAAGCAGCATCCTTGCCCTGTTCTCAATGCATCCGCCCCATTCGTCATTGCGCCTGTTTGTATAGGGTGACAAAAACTCACTCAGCAGGTAGCCGTGAGCGGCGTGGATCTGTACGCCGTCGAACCCCGCCTCTCTGGCTCTTCCCGCGGCCTGGCCGAAATCGTTGATGATATCCAGTATGTCATCATGTATAAGCTCTCTTGGTGTCACGCCAGTGCTCTTATCCGTTACGGCCGAAGGGGCGACGGGCGTAGAGCCGCATATCTCAGGCTTAGTCTGCCGGCCTCCGTGGTTTATCTGGAGCATCATCTTTGTGTCGTATGGCCTGAGCCGCTCAAGAAGCCGCCGGTAGGCCGGTATAAACCTGTCGTCGTATATTGCCGCCTGTTTTTTGCTGGCCTTGCCGTTTTCTTTGACGTAGGAGTGGCCTGTTATTATGAGTCCGACCTCTCCGCGGGCGAGCTGTTCATAAAGCTCAGCCTGTCTATCGGTAACGAAATCGTTCTCATCCGTCATGTACTCGTTCGTAGCGGAACGCACAAAACGATTTGGCAGCGTTAGCGTGTTTATGTTTACAGGAGTGAACAGTGGTTTAGTCATGAACGCGGTCTTTGAAGAGAAGTTTTATAGAGAATGGTGACGGGAAGTTTTTTTGGCAGAAAAAGCGGGGGTGACCCGCCAGGGCCACCCCCATTGTATACGATATGTTTACAATTCCGGCCATCAGTACATCCGGCCCTGACAATTCCTGATTAATGGCACCTCTTCTTACTGGGTATCATACAGAGCAGCGTAAAAGCGCTTTTACCGGCATTTTTAAATTGGTGTCGCTCGCCTTTGGGGATAAACACCACATCTCCCTCCTTAAGTGCCTTTTCGCCCTCACCGTTGACAACGGCACCCTCGCCGCTAAGGACGAATATCTCGTGCTCCCAGGCATGGGTGTGCATCGGAGTGTGGCCGTTTGGGTCAATTTCAAAGTGTCTCATCACAAAGTTATCCGCGCCTTTATCCTCATTTATCATCCAGCGAATCTTTACCTCTCTTGCGCCTTCGATAACAGGTTCAGCGGAAAAATCTCTCAAATTAGATATGAACATTAGCCGCCTCCTATATAAAAAACATGCTAAAGGTAAGCTGCAATCTTATCCAAATCCTTGTAACTTGAGATAGGGGTTGCGCCCTGACTGAGTAAGGTTTCATTGCCCATGGCGCTTCCGGGTGGATTGGTATACTTGAGGGCAAAAGTCTTTCTGCCAAGGGCCCTGGCATGAGAGAATGTATGGGCTGCACCCCCACCGACTTCAGTCTCTACAACAAGCACCGCGTCACTCAGACCTGCAATCAGCCTGTTCCTGGACAGAGCGGTACCCACAGACCATTGTTGATTGGGAAAACTTTCGGAGATAATCGTATAGCCCCCGCTATTACCGGCATGCGGTCTGAGTGTCTTGTTCCACACAAAATGGTCGAAGCCTGTCGGTATTGCCATTATAGTGTGGCCAGCTCCGCTGGCCGCAAAGGTCTCCATCGCCCCCAGGTGTGCCGCAGTGTCGATGCCGCGCGCATATCCACTAATTATCGCGACGCCCCTTTGTGCCAGTATCCTGGCGGCATCTGCGGCGATCCGGTAGCCTTTCTCGGAAGGCCTGGAGGAACCAACGATTGCTACTGCCCTCTCATTCGTTTTCAAACAATTTCCTCTAGAATATAATACCACAGATGCATTTTTTATCATCCTAATTTTTGAGGGATACGCCTTATCAGCAAGCGTCAGCACACGCACATTTTTGGAAGTCAGTTGATTTACAGTGCTTACGAAATACCGCAACATTTTCTTTGCTTTAAAAATACCTTTTATCAGGTCCTGTTTCAGCCATTTTATCGAATTGAGGTCACGCCTTGAGGCCTCAAGCAGTACGGTCTGCGGATTGCCGAATTTTTCCAGCAGTCTCCGGTAGGTTACCGGGCCAAGACCGGGCACACTGTGCAGGGCCACCCAGTACACGGCGGGTTCAACATCCCGCATGGCATTCTGTCTATGCCTCAAGGGCATCACGCAACCCGTCCCCGAGAAAATTGAGGGCGAACAATGTGGAGGCCAGTGCCGCTCCCGGAAACACTACCAGCCACCAAACCGTCTTTACAGGAGTGATATGTATCATACCATCGGCGGCCAGGTTGCCCCAGCTGGATGCTGGGGGCTGCACGCCCAGCCCCAGAAAACTTAGAAATGCCTCCTCCAGCATCACCGCCGGCACGGTCAGGGTGGCGTAGACGATTATCGGCCCCATGAGATTCGGCAGGAGGTGGAAGATTATTATGCGGGCGTTACTGGCGCCAAGCGCCCTCGCGGCCTCCACAAACTCCCTTTCCTTCAGCATCAGCATTTGCCCCCTGACGATCCTGGCCATGGTGAGCCATTGTACCGCCCCCAGTGCGATAAACAGCACTAAAACGCTCCTGCCAACGATAGTCATGATTAGTATCACGAAGAACAAGAACGGCAGGCCGTAAAAGATGTCCACAATGCGCATCATTATGTTGTCTGTCCTTCCACCCGCAAAGCCTGCCACACAGCCGTAGGTCACGCCGATTATGAGGCTCACCGCGGCACCGGCCAGCCCCACCGCCATTGATATCCTGCCCCCGTACAACACCCTTGTCATCAGGTCGCGCCCTTTACTGTCCGTGCCCATCCAGTGGCTGAAGCTGGGGCTTTGATACTGCTCCTCAAGGTTCTGTTCTTCGTAGGAGTAAGGCATTATTACGGGTGTCAGGAGGATTATTATTCCGAAGACGATTAGAAATGCGGCCCCTGCGAGCGCGGGCCTGCTCTTCATGAAGCGTTTTAAGAACGTTCGCCTGTATCTTTGCTCGCTCATATGTCCCTAAATTCTTACCCTCGGGTCCAGGAATGAATAAATGATGTCCACCGCAAGGTTGAAGATTACAAGGAGAAGACTGTACAGCAGCACGGTGCCCATGACCAATGTGTAATCCCTGTTGAGTGCGGCATTCACAAAGTGTGTGCCGAGACCGGGTATCGCAAAGGTCTTCTCAATTACTACCGAGCCCGTGAGTATCGCGGCGGCGGCAGGGCCCATAAACGATACCACCGGAGTGATGGCGTTCTTCATGGCATGGCGTAAGACCACCTGAAATTCTGAAAGGCCCTTCGCCCTGGCCGTTTGTATATAGGGCTGAGAGAGTACGTCAAGCATACCGGCCCTCATCAGCCGGGCGATATACGCGGTGAACGGGGCTGCCAGGGACAGAACCGGCAATACCATCTGTCCCGGACTCCCCCACCCGGCCGCCGGAAAAAGCGGGAGTTTAAAACAGAATATTAATAACAGGATTAAGCCGATAAAGAAACTGGGCAGAGATATTCCCAGCATGGCCACAAACATGGTGGTAAAATCGAGGGCGGAGTGTTTCTTAACGGCGGCAAACGTTCCGGCACTCACGCCCACGATGAATGCCAGAGAGAGGGCGTAGATCCCCAGCGTAAGTGATATGGGGAAGGACTGGGCGATGATGTCGTTAACAGTCCGGTTTCTGTACTTGAAGGAAGGCCCCAGGTCGCCCTTGACAAGCCCCCCCATGTAGATGAGGTACTGGACGCCGAGCGACCGGTCGAGATGGTACTTGGCATTCAGGTTTTTCTCGATGGCCTGGGGCAGACTCCGCTCCTTATCGAACGGCCCCCCCGGGGCAAACCTCATCAGGAAGAAGCTGGCTGTCGCTATTATAAACAGGACGATAATCAGCCATGCGCATCTACGGAGTATATAGGAGGTTAATGATTGTCCCATTCCCAACTAGCCGGACCCCCCCGCGTTATCTACCCGGATATATTTCCAGGGGTGAATGTTAAGGAGATTGGGGAATATACCCATTATGTCGGACCTGTACATGTTCAGGCTTGAGTAGTAATAAACGGGCAGGATCGGCAGCTCGTCGACTACAAGGATCTTTTCCGCCTCACGGAAGAGTTCCATGCGTCTCTTACTGTCGGGCTCTCCTGCCGCGGCCTTAATTAGCTCATCGTAACGCCGGTTGCCCCAGCCCGTGCGGTTATTACCGCCGTCGGTGACAAACATGTCCAGAAAGGTGTTGGGGTCTATATAATCTCCTATCCAGTTGCCCCTGCAGATCTGGTAATCCAGGTTTTTCATGGTGGAGAGGAAGACCTTCCATTCCTGGTTCACCAGCGTGATGTGTACCCCGAGGTTTGTTTTCCACATCTGTTGAATTACTTCGGCTATGTCTTTGTTGGCCTCACTCGTGTTGAACAGGTACTCGGCATACGGAAACCCGCGCCCCCCCGGATACCCCGCATCCGCCAGCAGTCTCCGGGCCTCCTCAGGATTAAACGGCAGCCCCGTTGGCGGCTGATAGCCGGGCATCCCCGGAGGAACCAGCGTGGTAGCCGGCACCTCTCCCCCCTTTGTGACGTATCTGACAATCCTCTCCTTGTCAATGGCCATGTCAAAGGCCTTTCTGACGCGGACGTCGTCAAAGGGCGGAACGGTCACGTTAAAGCGGATAAAAGAGGTGGCGAGAAAGACGTATGTATGGAAGTCATCGCGGCCCCTGAGTACGTCTATAAGTGACAGGGGCAGGCCGTAGAGCATGTCCGCGTCCCCGGTTTCGTATACGTTAAAGCCGGTGTTTATACTCTCTATACTCAGTGCGTCTACAGACTTGAGCTTGACACGCTGCGCGTCCCAGTACAGGGGGTTCTTCTCCATATAAATTTTGTTATTTATCTTCCACTCAACCAGATGAAACGGGCCGTTACAGACCATGTTCTCAGGGCGGGTCCAATACTCCCCGTATGTCTCCAGGCACTTCCTGTTGACGGGCATCAGTGTCGGGAAGCTGGTAAGGTCCAGGAAAAAGGCCGTCGGGGTTTCAAGGCGTACCTGGAGGGTATAATCATCCAGCGCGCGAACCCCCACCTCTGAGAATTCAGTAAGTATGCCCTCGTTGAACGGACGCGCATTTTTGAGGTAATAAAGCTGGTATGCGTAATCCGCGGCGGTCATCGGGTGGAGCGCCCGCTTCCATGAGTATACAAAGTCGTGGGCGGTGAGCCGTTCGCCGTTACTCCACCGTGACTCCCTCAGGTAAAATGTGTACGTCAGCAGATCCTCGGAGACGGACCATGACTTGGCAACGCCGGGTGTGGGCGACAGGTCTTTGGGCTGGTACTGGGTAAGCCCCTCAAAGAGCGCGGCCACAATCCTTCCCTCAACAAAACCGGTCAGGAGCGCCGGGTCAAGGGTCTCCGGTTCCGGGCCGTTTACGTAGGTAAACTCGGCCCGCTCGTACCTGTGAGTGGCAAAGGTGATTACGGTACACAGGATGATGGGTACTAAGACTATGGGGAGAAGTATCTTAAGCATACACGGCAACCTCTGTCACGCCCGCAAGGACTGTCATTCTGAGGGAATGAAATGACCGAAGAATCTAGACTCTTCGCTGCCCCTTCGCTACGCTCAGGGCTTTGGCTCAGAGTGACACATAGCGTTTGAGGACTTTTGCAGAGCCCTCACCTGGTAAAGAACGGCCTTTACGGTAGTAAGATGAGTTGATATTATATCTCCGCGGCTATTTTATCAGTTTCTTTGCCATTTTCTAATAGAGAATCCACATTATTTTATTGCAAAGGATGCAGGTAGCAAAGGCCCTGGAACTGTCCCTGAGAATAACTCATCCGTCATTACCGGTAAAGTGGGGCACTGAATATTGGAGACGATTGTGCGCGGGAAGCTTATTGCGATAGAGGGTATAGACGGGAGCGGCAAGACGGTGCAGGCCCACCTGCTCATGGAGGAGCTTAAGAAGGCGGGCCGTCCGGCGGTAGACGTGCGGTTTCCGCATCGCCGGCAGGGGTTCTTCGGGAAGATGATTCACAGGTATCTTAACGGGGAGTTTGGCAGCTCCAGTGAGGTAAACCCGTACCTTGCGGCCACACTCTACGCGGGGGAGCGTTTTGAGGCAAAGAATATGCTGGAGGACTGGCTGGCGGAAGGAAAGATTGTGATAGCAAGACGCTACGTCCCCTCAAACCAGGCGCACCAGGGAGGTAAACTGGCCGAGCCGCACCAGAAACGGAAATTCTTCGAGTGGGTGGAGGAACTGGAGTATGAGGTTTACGGCAACCCCAGACCCGACGTTATTATCTACCTGGAACTTTCCACAGAGACCGCAATGGAACTAATCAGAAAGAGATACAGGGAGAAGACCAGGCAGGAGGTGGCAAGGGACATACACGAGGAAGACCCGTCACACCTGAAGGCGGCTGAGGATTCTTACAGGGAGCTGGCCTCAGGAGGCGCCCCGTGGGAGACCATACCCTGCACCGGCAACGGCACACTGCTGCATGAGGGAGAGATAGCCGAAAAGGTATGGGCCGCGGTCAGCAGGGCCATCATCTGACCCGGCCTCTACCCGCTGCCGCCTGTCCTCCGTCTTCTGTTAAAGAACGGGAAGGTGCCGTAACAGTCAACCCCGGACGTCTTAGGGAATTTTATGCCGAAACAAACGCCCCTTTATTCCGTGCACAAGGCACTTGGAGCCAGCCTGACGGAGTTCCACGGCTTCCTGCTCCCCCTTGAATATACTACCATTACGGAAGAGCATATGGCCGTCAGGAACCGCGCGGGCATCTTTGACCTCTCACACATGGGGGAGATTGAGATATCCGGCGGCGCGGCGCTTGAATTTATTCAAGGGATTATTGCCAACGATGCGGAAGGACTGTCGGACGGGAAGGCCCTGTATACGCCCATCTGTAACGAACGCGGCGGCATAGTTGACGACGTAATGCTGTACCGCTTCAGCGCCGAAAGGTTTGTGCTTGTAGTAAACGCCGGTAATATACAGAAGATGTTCGACTGGCTGGTGGGCAATCAAACGAAGAACGTCACGATAAATGACCTGAGTGACGGTCTCGGGATGATTGCGGTGCAGGGTCCCGCATCCGCCTCTATTATAGAAGAAGCGCTGGGCAGGGATGAGGCGAATATCAGACGCTTCCACTTTCTTGTAAACGAACAGGCGGCGGCAGACCCTGTAACAGTCTCCCGGACCGGATACACGGGGGAGGATGGTTTTGAGATGTACGTGCCCGTCGCACAGTGTGAGACTATATGGAATAGGATTATGGGCGCGGGCACGAAGAAAGGACTCCAGCCCGCGGGGCTTGGAGCCAGAGACACACTCAGAGTTGAGGCCGGTCTGCTGCTCTACGGGAATGACATAGACGACCATACCACACCCCTGGAGGCCGGTATAGACTGGACGGTAAAATTCGATAAGGGAGATTTTATCGGCAGGGCGGCCCTGCTGGACCAGAAGGCATCGGGCATCCGGATGAGGCTTGTCGGTCTTGAACTTGTGGAAAGGGGAATCCCCAGGGCGGGATGCCGGATATTCGCAGGCTCTAATATCGTGGGCAAGGTTACAAGCGGTACCCACAGCCCTTTTTTTAAGAAGGGTATCGCCATGGGATACGTATACGCAGAGGAGAGGTGTTCCAACGTGGGCAGCCTGGTCCACGTGGACGTCAGGGGCACGAGACTGGCTGCCCGGATTATCAAGCTGCCGTTTTATCGTGTCAAGTATCACGGAAAACACTTTAATTAGGAGGCCAGATGGATTTCCCGGCGGATGTATCATACACAGACAGCCATGAATGGGTAAGGCCGGATAAAAATTCGGCGCAGGTAGTGGTGGGGCTTACGGCCTATGCCCAGGAGCAGCTAAGGGACGTTGTGTTTATAGAGCTGCCTAAAGTCGGTAAGACGTTTGCCGTGAAAGACCCGTGCGCCGTGGTTGAGTCCGTGAAGGCCGCCTTTGACATCTACGCCCCGGTGTCGGGAACAATTTCGGGCGTTAATGCTGAGCTGGAAGACGCGCCGGAACTTGTTAATAAGGACCCGTACGGGAAGGGCTGGCTCTTTACCATAAAGATGAGCAACCCGGATGAACTAAAGGGCCTGATGACCACCGAGGAATACAGGACGTTGTGTGAAAAAGAGGGGCGTTAGTATGGACTACGTGCCGCACACGGATACGGACAAGAAAGAGATGCTCAGGGAAATCGGCGTGGGTTCGACCGACGACCTGTTTAAAATAGTGCCGGAGGAATTTAAAAACGTCTCGCTCGACCTGCCCGGGCCAATATCCGAGCAGGAGCTTGTTGCCCGGCTCAAGACGCTTGGCAAAAAGAACTGCAACCTTGACGAGTATATCTCCTTTCTGGGTGCGGGCACGTATGAACACTTCTGCCCGAGCTTAATAGACTATCTCTCATCCAGGGGCGAGTTTCTTACCTGCTACACGCCCTATCAGGCGGAGGCAAGTCAGGGCACGCTTCAGGTGATATACGAGTTCCAGACACTGATGGCCGAGCTTACCGGTATGGACGTGGCCAACGCATCGCTATACGACGGCGCCACCGCCCTGGCTGAGGCCGCGCTCCTTGCCCTGCGATATACAGAGCGTAAGAAGGTAGTTGTGTCAAAGGCCATTCACCCTGAGTACAGGGAGGTTCTGTGTACATATTTGCGTCCACTGAGGATGAACGTGGCCGAGGTAGATGTGCCGCATGGCGTTACGGAGGCCGGGGCCGTGGGGGCCGTAGTGGACTCAGAGACGGCGGCAGTGCTGGTTCAGAATCCGAATTTTTTCGGATGCCTTGAAAATGTGGACGAACTCTCCGCGCTGGCGCATGATAAGGGCGCGCTGCTGATTAGCTGTGTAAACCCCATAAGCCTCGGCATCATAAAACCTCCGGGCGAATACGGGGCGGACATAGCGGTCGGAGACGCACAGCCGCTGGGTAACTATCCGAATTTCGGTGGTTCTCACATTGGCTTCTTTGCGGTGAAGAAGGAATTCATGAGGAAGATACCCGGCAGGCTCGCCGGGCTTACCAATGATTCGAAGGGGCGAAGGGGTTTTGTGCTGACGCTCCAGGCCCGCGAACAGCACATAAGACGTGAACGGGCCACATCCAATATATGCACCAACCAGAACCTCCTCGCCCTGCGCGCGTGCATATACCTGTCGGCCCTGGGGAAGGAGGGATTGAGAGAGCTGGCGGAACTAAATATACAGAAGAGCCACTACGCCTTTGAGCAGGTCTGCGCCCTCGAAGGATTTAGACCGCTCTTTAACACCACCGGCCACTTCTTTAACGAATTTGCCATAAAACTCCCAAAAGGGCTGGAATCCCGCGTAAACAGCCTGCTCTTCAGTAACGGTATCATCGGCGGCCTGCCGCTTGGAAGGTTTTACCGGGAATTTAATGGAGCCATGCTATTTTGCGTGACTGAAATGAGGACAAAGGCCGATATAGACAAACTGGTACAATCCCTTAGCGGTGTATCGGGAGATTCGTAGGGGCACGCTACACGTCGCGTGCAAGCTGGCGCATAGGAGCGGACTGTGACCGAGAAACTTATATTTGAGATATCATCGCCGGGCCGCAGATGTGTGCGTATGCCCGATGCGGACGTGCCCGTAAAACCCCTTGCTGACATGCTCCCGACTGTACTTCAGAGGGCAACCCCGCCTAAACTGCCTGAGGTCTCTGAGCTGGACGTGGTCAGGCACTATACGAGGCTTTCACAGCTCAACTACTCTGTTGACGGTAATTTCTGTCCCCTGGGTTCCTGCACCATGAAGTATAATCCCAGGGTACACGAGGCCATTGTGTCTCAAGACGGCTTCAGAAAACTCCACCCCTATCAGCCTCATGGGCAGACCCAGGGCACGTTGCAGTTATTGTATGAATTTATTGAGACCTTAAAACATGTCTGCGGCATGGCGGATTTCACGCTGCAACCCGCGGCGGGAGCCCACGCGGAGATGCTGGGGATGATGATTGTAAGGGCATATTATGAGAAGAAGGGGGAAGCGAGAAAGAAGATATTAATCCCGGACACCGCGCATGGCACCAATCCGGCATCCGCGGCGCTATGCGGATTTGACGTGGTCGAGGTGGAGTCAAACCGGCAGGGCATGATGGATACCGGCGCTCTCAGGAAGGCCGTGTCGTCCGACGTGGCCGCCCTGATGCTTACAAACCCGAACACACTGGGGATTTTCGAGAAGGACGTTGCGGAGAGCTGCCACATCCTCCATGAGGCGGGAGGGCTTGTGTACTGCGACGGCGCCAACATGAACGCCATGCTGGGCAGGATGAGGCCCGGCGATATGGGGATAGATTTGCTGCACCTTAATCTGCACAAGACGTTCACGGGACCTCACGGCGGCGGCGGGCCGGGCTCGGGACCCCTTGGTGTTACGGCGGCCCTGCGGCCGTTCCTACCCGTCCCCAGAATTGAGCAAAAGCACGGTACGTACATGTTCAATTACAATTTCCCCAATTCTATCGGCCGGGTCAAACCCTACTACGGTAACATAGGGGTGATAATAAAGGCCTACTCCTACATCCTTGCCATAGGGAAGGAGGGGCTTTCAAGGGTGAGTGAGGCGGCCGTGATAAACGCGAATTATCTGAAGAAAAAGCTTTCAGGACACTACGACATCCCTTACCCGGAGGGCTGCATGCACGAGTTTGTGGTCTCCGGCAGGAGGCAAAAAAAACTCGGCGTTACGACGCTTGATATTGCGAAGAGGCTGCTCGATTACGGGTTCTATGCCCCGACCACTTATTTCCCCCTTACCGTAGAAGAGGCCATGATGATAGAACCTACCGAGACGGAGAGCAGGGAGACCCTCGATGCCTTTGCCGAAGCCTTGATAAAGATAGCCGAGGAGACGGAAAAAACTCCGGAGCTGGTAAAAGGCGCGCCGCATAATACGCCCGTTGGAAGGCTAGACGAGGTGAAGGCCGCCAGAAAACCTGACCTGAGATGGGATTTCAGTTAGCATTATGGCGTGGGCCTGAATGTTACAGAACGTAATGTGGAAACATATATGAAGGTTATTTTTTTATTAATTATTTTTCTAGTTCTTACGGGGTGTTCCTCCGGGCCAGACCCGGAACACCCTGAAGCGGCTGACACGTTAAGCTCCGAGAGGAATGAGAGTGTGGGCGAATCGCTCGGCTCTACAGAGGATGGCGAGACGTCGGGGGTGGAGGGCGAATTATTTCCGCAGGAACCCAGGCCGTTGTTCTCAAACTAACAGAACAGACTGATTATGAATTACGAAAAGACCTGGCGGCTGATACACGATCCGCCGCAAGAGGCGTATACTAATATGGCTGTAGACGAGGCCCTCGCCAGGACGATTGCGAGCCCTGCCAATGGTGATGTGCCAACGCTGCGTATATATTCCTGGGAACCCGGTTCCGTATCTATCGGTTATTTTCAGCAAAGTTCTCGTGTGATGGATTCTCTGGGGCTGGATGCCGGCAAAAGGGATTTTGCGCTCGTGCGGAGGCCCACGGGTGGCTCGGCCGTGCTTCATAACGGCGGCCCAAGTTTTTCGCTGACCGTGAAGAACGGCCTGCATAATTCTCCTCGTGCAAGGATCAGGGTCACAGAGCTGTACGGTTTGCTGGGCCGGTGTGTTGTAGAAACGTCCCGGCGGCTGGGCATACCGGCAGGCCTTTGTGACGGAGCAGGGAAACCCAACGATAATCCGAACCTGTGCGTCTCTACCCTCTGCACATATGATGTAGTGTCCGATGGGAGGAAGGTGGCAGGTTACGCGGCCAGGCGTCTTCGGGATGTCACGCTCCTGCAGGGGTATATCACCCTTCCGGACGGTTTGAGCGCGCGGGAATTGTACCATGCCATAACAGGGGCGGTAGCGGACGTAGCGGGCGTAAGCCTTATAGAAGGGACTCTAACACGGGAAGAAAGCGCTGTAGCGGCCAAACTAGAGGTGGAAAAGTATACGCGCAGGGAGTGGAATTATAAGAGGTAGGCTGGTTGTTGGAGCGGATAGACCATTACACACGGCCAGCATGTTTTCCTGCACGGCCTTTTATCAGGGTTTATTTAACCACCGATTCTATCACCTCAAGGGCATAGTCTATATCCTGGTCGCTGACGTCGTGATGAGTCACCATCCTGCCGCGGCTGCCATACAGGTGTATGGCGAGGACGCCCCTTTCAGACATTTTCTCCAGTATGGTCTTACAGTCCGTGTCTTGTGCTTCGATATCAAAGCAGACGATATTTGTTTGTACCGTATCGAGGTTGACAGAATTGGCACCCATTATCCCCCTAAAACCCTCGGCCAGCCGGCGGGCCTTTTTGTGGTCCTCTGACAATCTTGTTATCATCCCGTGATTTTCGTCGAGGGCAACGATGGCGCAAGCGGCTATGACGCCGGCTTGCCGCATGGTGCCGCCCAGCATCTTCCGCATCCTTCGGGCCTCCTTTATAAAATCCACTGGCCCGACGAGCACCGAACCTACGGGGCAGCACAGGCCCTTGGAGAGACAGAACATGGCCGTGTCGCAGTCGTTTGTAAGTTCTTTCACGTCCACACCCTGCGCCCGTGCGGAATTAAATATCCTCGCGCCGTCAAGGTATACAGGTAAGCCGTGTTTTCTGGAGACACGGGCAATCTCCCCGGTCTCCCGGGGGGTAAGTACTGTTCCCCCCGCCAGATTATTGGTATTCTCGATTACCACCAGGTTGGAGCGCGGAAAGTGCGGGCCCATGTTTATTGTGGATTCTACCTGGGCGGGACTGAAGCGGCCCAGGGCGTCAGTGCGCTGCGGCAGTATTGTTACGCCGGCGAAGGTAGAGGTGCCGCCCAGTGTGAGCTTGTACAGGTGGGCGTTCTCGTCGCATATAACGGCGTCTCCGGGGCGCGTGTGAACGAGTACGGCAACAAGGTTGGCCATAGTGCCACTCGGCAGGAAGAGTCCGGCCTCTTTACCCAACATCGCCGCGGAGAGTTCCTCAAGTTGCTTGACCGTCGGGTCGTCGCCAAACCCGTCATCGCCCACGGCCGCCTTCTGCATGGCCTCCATCATCGCCGGGGTGGGTTTTGTGACGGTGTCACTCCGCAGGTCGACTACCCTCATGTGTCCGCAGGGCCTTCAGCAGTCTTCTCGGAAGCGATTACCTCGTCTGCCAGGCTTTCATAGTCCTTTGCCCCGGCGCATCCCGGCGCATAGAGGTGTATGGGGAGTTCCGAGATGGGGCACTCTGCCAGCCGGATATTTTCTCGTATCACGGTTTTAAATACCTTGTTGCCGAAATGTGCCCTGAGTTTTTCAACCACCTCACGGCTAAGGTTTGTCCTTCCGTCGTACATGCAGGCTACAATACCGGTCACTTCCAGGGACGGGTTTACCTTGTCCTTTATCAGCTGGATGGTGTGTGTCAGCGTCACAAGGCCGTTGAGGGCCAGGATCTTCGTCTCCACGGGAATGAAGACCTCTTTAGCGGCAGCGAGGGCGTTTATAGTGATGACACCAAGTGAGGGGGGGCAGTCGAATAACACGTAATCATAGTCCCCCGGCAACTCGGCAAGCTTTCTTTTCAATATGGTATCTCTACCCGTTTCATTGGACAGGAGCCTTTCCGCGCCTGCCAGTTCAACCACCGAGGGCGCGACACGAAGCCCGTTCATCCGGTAGTCCACTAAAACTTCATTCAGGCCCGTATCCCCTACAAAGACGTCGTATATAGACCTTGCGTTCTCTTCCTTGCCAAGCCCCAGCCACGACGTCAGATTGGCCTGGGGGTCAAGGTCTATCAGCAGGACCCTCTTGCCCCGCTCTGCCAGGCACGCACCAAGGTTTACGGCGGTCGTGGTTTTTGCAACACCACCTTTTTGATTGGTTATTGCAATACTGCGCATTTATACTCAGTCGCGATCGGATTATTTAACGTATTTTCCTACAAAGGCCTCAACGTGCTTTGTTTCACCGAGCACAAGCAGCGTATCACCCTCGCTGACCACGTAGTCAGGGTCGGGAAGTTCGCGTATCTCTTCTTCCACGGTTTCTCCGGCCTTTTCATATATGACCTTCTTTTTTATTATGATTGGCCGTACTTTATACTTGGCAAAAAGCCCCAGGTCATTCAGGCTCTTGCCGGCAAGCGTGTTTGGCCTGACCTCAATCTCCGCGAGGCTCAGTTCCTCGCCCAGCTCGATAAGCTCTTCAAGTCCGGGGGAGGCCAGCCTTATGGCCACCTTTTCGCCGATGTCCCTTTCAGGGAAGACTATCTCGGATGCACCGACCATCCTGAGTATGTCGGCGTGCAAATTAGTACTGGCACGCGCAATCACCTTCTTGACACCTATCTTCTTCAGGATGGCAGTGGCCAGTATGCTCTCCTCGACGTCCAGCCCCATACAGACTATTGCGGCATCCACCTTCTCCATGCCGCACTCCCGAAGGGACTCCTCATCCATTGTCTCTATCCGGATTGCCGAGGTGATGTCGTCCTTTATGTCTTCGACGCGTTTTTTGTTGCGGTCAACGCCGATGACCTCAGCACCCTTTTCTACCAAAACCGTGGCCACTGTCGAGCCGAAGCGCCCCAGACCGACCACTGCGAATTGCTTCAATTTCCATCTCCTTATCCGACTGCTATCTTTTCCTCGGGATAGCTGATTCTCGATGGCCTTGTCTTTATCAATATCAAGGCCAGCGTCAGAGGGCCTAACCGGCCGATGAACATGAGCACGATAATAACGATCTTTCCCGCAGGGCTCAAGTGGGGAGTTATACCGGTACTCAGCCCCACCGTTCCGAACGCGGAAAATACCTCAAAAAGGATCTGTTCAAAACCCGCGTCCTCTATGCTCATCAATATTATAGAAGATATCAATATTACCGCAAAAGCACAAGTAAGAATGGCAAACGCCCTCCTGATAATAAATCTTGGTATGCTGCGGCCGAAGAAGGCGACCTGGTCTCTTCCTCTCATAAAGCTGTAAGTCCCCATCACCAGTATTACGAGGGCGGTGGTCTTTATTCCGCCGGCAGTGCCGCCGGGAGAGCCTCCAATAAACATAAGGAACATAAGCAGAAGCAAGGACGGCGAGGCAAGATCGGTAACGTCCACAGTACGAAATCCGCATGTTCTGGCCATGACCGACTGGAAGTAAGACACTTGAAACTGGTCGAAAGGTTCCAGCGTGGCCAGTACGTGGTTCCTTTCAAACAGGTAGAAGCATACGCCGCCCAGCACTATCAAAATAGCTGTGGTGATAAGTACCATCTGGGTATGGAGGTTTATACCCGTTTCGTACCTGGTGCGAAAAAGGGACAGGAAGGAGTAATACAGGTTGGCAAGCACGTATGAGCCCAGCCCGCCGAGGATTACCAGTGAGGTAATCGTGAAGTTTACCTGGGCGTTGTCACGATAGTCTACAAGACTGTCGTTGAAGAGGTAAAACCCCGCGTTGCAGTAGGCTGAAATAGAGTGAAAGATGGAATAATAAACTGCCGTGCCCGGTTCGGCGATATTTTCCAGGAAGACTGGTAACAAAACACAGAACCCCACGGCCTCGAAAGAGAACGTTACAATGACAATAAAGAGCAACAGCCGTACGACCCCTTCTGCGGAGGTTACGTCCAGCGTTTCCTTTACCGCGGCATGCTGGGTTATGCTAAGCCTTCCGGCAACCACCGCCCCGAAAAAGGCCGCAAGCGTCATTATCCCCAGACCACCAATCTGGATAAGTAGAAGTATGATTGCCTGTCCAAAGGTAGAGAAATACTGCCCGGTCTCCCTCACGGCCAGGCCTGTGACGCAGGTGGCCGAGGTGGCGGTGAATACGGCGTCCAGGAACGGTATAGTCTCCCCCGTGGCCGTGGCCTGAGGAAGGCTCAGTAATCCTGCGCCAACGAAGATAATTATAAGAAAGCTCCCGGTTATTGATATTCCGGGTCTTTTGCCAAGTGTCCTAATAAACTCGCGTGGTACGCTCAATTGTGCGGGTCCTGGAAAATTGTTGAGGCATATTCTCTGGGGGGGAAGGGTATCGGTTGAACGGGCGTCGCAAGGTCCGCGTCCGCATCATAGAGCACATGCATTGTCGCAACACGGTCAACGCATATAAAATCTTGCACGATGCGCAAATACCCCCTCGTACTTCCCTTAGAATCGGGCTTCTAGCACAAGGTCTGTATAATGTCAAGGCTTTTTAGTGATTGACAATAATATACGCATGCTTGAAAATACGACGGGGCAAGAAAGGAGCAGAGGTTTGAAATATGCCATTGTTATAGCTGACGGTATGGCAGACATGCCACAGGACGAACTTGGAGGCAGGACGCCGGTTGAGGAGGCCGTCCTGCCAAACGGCGACTATGTGGCCGGTTCCGGCCGCCTTGGCGTTGCCCGGACGATCCCTGCGGGTTTCAGCCCCGGCAGTGACGTGGCAATCCTCTGTCTCCTGGGTTATGACCCCGGGGAGTACTATACGGGCCGTGCGCCGCTGGAGGCCGCTAATATGGGGCTTGAGCTGGGCCCCGGCGATTGGGCCTTCCGCTGTAATCTCGTTACCGTCAGGGACGACACCCTCGAGGACTACAGCGCGGGTCACATCCCCGATGAAGAGGCCGCGGCGCTTATAACCTCACTACAGGATAAAATCTCCAGCGATGGGGTCAGTTTTCATAGCGGCAGGAGCTACAGGCACATAATGCTCTATCGGGGACGGGAGGATATGAGCGCGCAGTGCGTCCCGCCCCACGACATTACTGGTATGTCCGTGAAGAAGAACCTCCCGAAGGGCAGCGGGAGTGGATTACTGGTGCAGGTGATGGAAGACTCCCGGCCCATCCTCTCCAGACATGACGTAAACCTGCGCAGGGAGAGCCTTAAGAAGCCTCCGGCAAACGCTATCTGGTTATGGGGGCAGGGCAGGCCCCCGGCGATACCCAGGTTTCAAGAGAAATACGGCGTTCAGGCGGGCGCGGTAATCACGGCTGTGGACCTGATAAGAGGGCTATGCGGCGGCTACTTTGGATGGGATATTATTGACGTCCCCGGCGCTACCGGCTACCTGGATACGGATTACGCGGCAAAGGGACGCTACGCCGTAGAGGCGCTTAAAGACCATGACATAGTGCTGGTCCATGTAGAGGCCCCCGATGAGGCCGCCCACCAGGGCAACGTGCCGGAAAAAATCCGGGCAATAGAGAATATAGACAAACACGTCCTCGGCCCCGTACTGCAGGCGTTAAAGGGATACGGTGAGTACAGGGTACTGTACATGCCGGACCATTACACGGTCAGCCAGAAGAGGACCCATTCCGGTGAGCCCGTGCCGTTTGCGGTCTGTGGCACCGGAATAGGCCCGGCATCCGGTCTCAGCTTCAGTGAGTCTAATGCCGTTGGAACGGGTTTCCGCTTCGACAAGGGCCATGAGCTCATGGAATACCTGTTGACGGGCTGAGAGTTGGCGGCCCCGCGGCCTTAGTGTGTCCCTTTAACAATACTAAGGCCGACTACACCTAGTATAATCAGCCCGACAGAGGCGAGTTTTATCGCGCCCGCCGGTTCCTTAAACCACAATATGCCTATTACCACTATTAGTGCCGTTCCCACACCAGACCAGACGGCGTATGCGACACCTATGTCAATGCTCCTGAGCGCCAGCGTGAGCGCGCCGAAACTCAGGCCGTAGAAGACAAAAATCAGGATAGAGGGCAATAACTTTGTAAATCCCTCCGAGAATTTCATCGAGGTGGTGCCGAACACCTCAAGGGCGATGGCGACCGCAAGAAACAGCCAGTTCATTGTAATACCTCCTTCCAGGTGCTTACCGGTTAAACGTTTATGTTACAGGCAACGCCCCAATGCGCGGGGCATATTTTCTCCCCCTCCGGTCAGGAGAGGGAGGAACAGAACGGGCAGGGCCCGCAGAAGGAAGAGAAAGTAGGTGTACCTATGTCTATGCAGTCCACAAATCCCCACAAGCAGTTTGCCAAATCCGGGAAAGTATGGTATACTTGTTATGGATTAAGGAAGTGGGAACCAAGGGTGTACAGAATTAATCCCGCAGCCGATAGCCCTTACAAGGGCAAGTGGGTGCAAATACCCACAAAAGTATTGAAGCTGTACTTCGGGCCATTGTATTGTAGCGGGCAATACAAAGTACACCTTTGGCTCCCTTGTTTTTTTGCCGCAAAGCGATTTGCGGCTTTTTTTATCCGCAGACTCAACCCCGCTGGCTGTTAACAAGTGATTAGAAAACTTTTCCCTTCCTTAACATGTGCAGCCCCGGCCTCCAAAGACGCCGGGTTCCGTCCGCAGGGCCTATGAGGTCTTTTTCTTCCTCTTAGTCTTTTTCTTTCCCTTGGTTTTTCGCGGTGCCGGCTTCTGGGGTTCCAGCCTCATCTCCGCTATTTCGGGATGTATGCCGGTCATATCGTTTATGACCTTTGAGGGCTCGCCTGGGGTTGAACGTATATTGATGTCTCTCTGCGGGAACGGTATCTCGATGTTGTGCTCGGCGAAGAGCTTTTCTATGGCAAAATTCATTTCACTCATGGAATGCCATCTCTCACCGCCATCGTTGGCCCAGTAAATCAACTCAAAGTCATAGTAGCTGTCTCCAAACGCATTGAAACGCACAAAAGGTTTCGGGTTCTTGCGTACTCTCGGATTTTCCGCGGCTATCTTAACCAGCAAGCTTTTTACAAGCGGCACATCGGCCCCATAGGCGACTCCAATCTTTAGTTTTGCTCTTACCTTGGCGGTTGGTTGACTCTGGTTTTGTATGTTGCCGTCCATCAGCTTAGCATTAGGCACGACTATATACACAAGTTCCGGGGACAGTAGTGTCGTGCTCCTTGGGCCAATTCGTTTCACCGTGCCTCTGATGTCATTACTGATAAATACGAAATCTCCAATCTTGATGGGCCTTTCAAACATAAGGATAATACCGCTGAGGAAGTTGTTTACGATGTGCTGCATACCGAAGCCGATTCCGATACCAAGTGCCCCCGCGAAGAAGGCAAGACTTCTTAAAGGTATCCCCGCTATGCTCAAGGCAAAGAGAATCGAAAAGGCGATGATGGTATAAGAAACAACGGCGGAAATGGTAGCCCTCATGCCCTGGTCCAGGCTCAATTTAGCTAATAACCTGGAATCGATAAGCCTCTTTACCAACACCGCAGCAAAGAAGAAGATAACGACCAGTATTATGCTTACTATAATGTTGAGGGGCGTTGTAGATGCCTCTCCGCCCATGCGCAGCTCATATATCAAGATGAACCATATTGTCCCCAGGACGCGGTAGACTTCCGTGGCGAAAGACCTTAGTGGTACGGGAGCAGCCGGTGACGCCGAGACCTGCACAAACGTGGACGCCACCAGGCTTACGACTACCATAATTGTGACTATGATCGAGACATAATCGATAATGCCCCTGCTGACCTTAAACTCCGCTTCCTGTCCTTCTGCCAGCCTTTTGCGGGCCAGTCTGTCAACCGCGAAGACAGTTACCAGCTTTCTTACCACTGCCACGGCAACGACTGCCACCGTACAACCCACTATGGTATCGAGAAGGCGGGTGGTCATTGAGATGTAGCCAAGGGTGTCGACAAGTATAAGTGATACAAGAAACGCTATAATCAGCGGGTGAGCTACGTGTATACAACCCCTCTGGAACTTCTTCAGTTTTGTCGGAGGCGGGGGCAATAAATCAAGGAATACCCGCTTTGGGGCGACAAACCATATAAACAGGCCAAAGACAACAATAAAATATACCCTCCACAGCATCTGGTGGGCGCTTGACCCAAAAGACTCGACGACTCCGGTTATCGTCAAATAGACCGCTGAAAACAGAAGGATTATGTGGAAGGTCTGGTAACTGTGCCGGGCGAGGGAGGGGGGTAAATTCAGGAGGGGCCTGCCAGTCTCGCGCTGTTTTACCGCCTCAACCATAAAGCCGTGCAGAAGCATATAAACGGAGAATACAACAAGTCCGCTCAGAATAGCCTCAATAAAGGGGCCTTTGAGCTCAAGCAGTAGCGCCGCACCATAACAAAGACCCAGAATTAGCCACAGGACTACTCCCTCCCGCAGTACCCGGAACGATGCGGGCAGCAGGCTGGACCGGACGTAACCTTTGTGCTCCTGTTCCTGTTTCTTTTCAGCCTTAATGGCCGGCCTCCTTGTACCTGCTTAGATTTATACGACACCATTTTCTGGCATAGTACGAGCCCACGATGGTTGCCGCTATAAGCGCCAGGATGCCCGCTATGGAGAGTGAGGTCTGCAGTTTTCCCGGGGTGGCGTCTTCCATCACGGTTATCACGTCTGAAAGCTCTCCAGGGCTAAGCATTCTTCTCACAGTCTTTTTTAAACCTGACCAGCTGCTGCTCCAGCTCCGCCTTGTCCAAATGTTCACCACCGCAATCTCAGAGAGTTTTTTCTTGGCGTTTTCCAGCAACGTTATCCCTTTCAGAATGACAACCTTCCTCTCATTCTCTATCCTCGCAACCAATTCCTCCAAGAGGGTTTTTTCCTTCTCCAGCAGCTTCACCCTTTCCCTGGCGTATGCCACGTACTTCTCGGCCATGCCCTTGTCTTTGAAGGTGCCGGCCTGCTGCTCTATCTTGGAGGTTCCACCGGGAGGCGCAGCTAACTCAGCCTTTGCAAGCTCGAGCCTCTCCGAGGCGACGGTTGTTTCCTTGTGGATTGTCTCGGAAAGGCCGCTTGCCACATTTAGCTTTTCATCCCATATCTCAGTCTGTTCGTTTAATTGAGCGAGGTCTGCCTTCATCTCAGCAAGTGTATTTTCTCCGCCAAGCATAATACGGACCTCTTCATTTAACTTCTTGAACTCTGTATCATTTCTGTACCGTCTTGTCCCCTCGGTAATGACCGCGTCCTTTTTCTTTGCAATATCCCCGCGGAGTTTCAAGACTGTGGACTCCAGTTCCAGTGACAGTCTTTCTTCGGGGGATATGTCCTCCTGCTGTCGTTGTTCAAGCTCCCGAGCCTTCTTCAACGCCTCTTCCTCTTCCTTTCGGAGAGCCAATATTTCTACCTTGGCCTCCTTCCTTTTTTCTTCCTCGGTCCACCGCGCCTGTTGCGACTCCTTTTTCAATCTGGCAATCTCTACCTCCTCCACCTTCTTGTCAAGCAATGACGACCTTTGTTTCAGCAGTACCAGCTTTTGCTGCGCGTTGAGTGCGTCTGTCCTCGCAACTTCAAGCTGCGTCTCGGCCAGCTTGACGGTGTTCTGTGCCACAGACAACTCCTCCTCCAGATTGGACGCACGTATCGCATACAGAAGCTTTCTGCTGGCTATAAAGTCTTCGGCAGGCTCACCTTCTGGAGTGGGAAGCCTTTCAAGACCTTTGGACTCCTCCTCAAGCTGTTGCCGCCCTTCTCTTGCCTCCCTCCGGGCTTCCTTAAAGGCGGCCTTACTCTTCTGCAATGCGGCCTGCCGCTGTTTGAGTGTGCCCTGCGCGTCCTGCAGCCGAGCCTCCGCCACCAGCACTTCGGTCTTCGCTCCGGCTGCCTCATCAACCGACAGTGTCTCCACTTCTTCCTTCAGGTGGGCCTTCCGCTCCAGCAGTTTCATCGTTTCCTCCGCCTCCTCAAGAAGCTCCTCTTCTGCATCCAGTCGCCTCTTAAGAAGGCGAAGCATTTTGTTCGATATCCTTACGCCCTCTTTTGTGGCCGCCTCCAGTTGCGTCGACTGCACCAGTTCCGCCTGGCTGGCCATTCTCTCCTTCCTTGCCTTCTTCTGGCCCATTGCCTTCACAGACTCTTGCTCGATCTTGTAAAGTCTGGCCTCAGCGTCCTGAATCGCAGTCTTTATGCCGGATGTTGCCGATTCCGCCCTTTCCTTTACCTTTTCAAGGTCCGTCCGTGCCTTGTTTAACACAGAAACTTCTTTTTTACTGAGGTGTTCTTCAGGCGGCGGCGTGGCCTGGCCCCAGACTGGCGTGCTGAGAGCGACAGATAAGAGGAGTACTACGGACAGTGTTTTCATGAAGTTACGCCTTCAATTAAGAAACGTTCTCTTGTTGCATGAGACATATATTTTTATGTTGCCATGTTGCAGTCGGGAACCCGGGAACCATAATAGAGTGCAGTAGAGGCCAGAACGACAGTTGCCCGGTGTTGTGTGTATCTTTCCCGTTTTGTCCGTCACTTTAGCCATTTCCCCCTCAAAAGTGAACACAATACCATAAAACCGCGGCCTTGAAAACTCAGATTATTTACAGCCGGCCATTCGCTTAATCCCTGTTTCAGCAATTATTTATCTTCTTTTGTCCTCTGGCCTCGCAGCTTATAAAGTTGATCCAATACCTTCCGTGCTTCCGCCAGCTTCGGGTTGAGCCTCACGGCCTCTTCAAGCGGTTTTATAGCCAGCTCATACTGGTCCTTCTTCACGTAGACCATACCGAGGTTATAGTGGTACCCCGCCTCCTGGGGGTCCAGTTTTATTGCCTCCTCAACCTGTCTTATCGCCAGGCCGTATTTGCCTTTACTGACGTAACATGCGCCCAGGAAGCTGTATGCCATCGCGAAACGGGGATTCAGCCGCACGGCCTCTTCAAATTCAGGTATTGCATCATCAAACTTGCCCTCTTTAAAATAGGAGTTGCCTGAGTTGAAGTGTTTCAGGGCCTCGTCCATAGTAGTATCAGCCCACACTGGAGCATGCACCAGCATGGCCAGGGCAAAGGTCAACAATAATCTCATCGGAGTTCCCTTTCTTGTTGTAAGTACCTTCTGCGGTCAATAGAGGAGGTTGCAACGCCGTTGGAGGCCTTTGCCTCGCCTGCCCGCCGCCCGGTGGGCAGGGCAGCGGCTTACGGCTCGCGCGTTTCATTTTATTCAGCGGCGTCATCCTCGTTTAACGTTATTATACCCATCTCATCATGTGTAATCCGGCTCAGCCTTTCCCCGTTTAGGTAGGTGTCAATATAATGTATGCCCCCGCCCTCGTGGTAAATCCTGGCAATGCCGTGCGGTTTACCGTCCTTGTAGGTTGTGTTTTCCTTTAGCAGTCCGTTCTCGTAATACGTCTTAGCCGGCCCTTCGGGTACGCCGCCTTTGTAGGTGCGCGTCGCCTTTAGATTCCCGTTCTCGTAGTAGGTTTTAGTATCGCCATCCGGTCTGGCGTCTTTGTAGTTCGTTTCTTCCTTTAGTTGTCCGTTCCGGTAGTAAGTCTCTGCCGGGCCGTCTTTTTCTCCACTTTTAAAATTACATTCTATCCATGGCTGGCCGTTTTCATAGTATGCCATGAAGGCGCCATCAAGTTTTCCATCCTCGTAATTCCGCACCACCTTGGGCTGGCCGTCCTCATAGTATTCCTTGAGTTCCCCTTCCAGTTTGCCGTCCTGCATGTAATATTTTGCCTTCAGTTGTCCGTTGTCGTAGAATCTTTTTGCAAATCCCACGGGCGTGCCGTCTCTGAACTGTCCTTGTTCCTTTAGCTGTCCGTTCTTATAATAGGCCTTCAACATGCCATGAAGCCTGCCGTTCCTGTAATTAGCCTTTTCCTTTATCTGCCCGTTCGGGTAATAAACGCTGCCCGGCCCGGTAAGTATGCCGGATTTTGTGTAAAGCTCCGCCTTTAGCTGTCCGTTTGCGTAGTAGGTCATGAAGGGCCCTTCCAGCCTGTGTGGTTTGTAGTTCCTTTCGGCCGTCGGGGTTTCGCTATCACGGTATTGCGTGCGCGGCAGGGCGCAGGCGGTACCATGGAAGGGCACCACCACTACGGCCAGAAGGGTCACAATGCAGGCTGCAAACGTACGGCCTCCCCGGGCTTTCACACTATAGAGGTACGTATTGGTCAAGGCCGTACGCATAGAGTCAATTATTTGTGTGAGCGGCACATGAAAGCAGTGTGGGCGTTTTGTCTCACGTGAATTATAAATGAAAGAAGGTCGCATCGGGCGTGTTGTTAGTTGTTCTTTATCTGTATCTTCTTTTCGAGCAGTTTTCTTGCTGCAAGAAAGATTTCTTCGTGCGTGATGGCGGTTATGCAAATGGGGTCGTCGCAGGTGCGCCTGGAGCACGGGCTGCATTCAACGTCCTTCCTGACTACGCTGGAGTGTTCGTTATAAGGTCCGTAAATTGCCGGGTCTTTTGGGCCGAAGATGGCCACCTGGGGGATTCCCAGAACCGAAGCCAGGTGCATCGGGCCGGTGTCGCCGCTTATGAACAAGTCCGACCGGACAATGACGCCCGCAAGTTGCGCCAGGGTAATAGTCTTGGGCGCAAGATATGCGCCCTCTTTCATGCCGGATACAATCTCGTTCGCCAGGTCCAGTTCACCGGGACCCCAGGTCACAACCACCTTTGCGTCCAGTTCGGCTACCAGCATATCACCCAGGCGTATGAACGACTCGCTGGGCAGGCGCTTGAAGGCCCCGAAGTCACTGCTCCCCGGATGGATCACGACAAGAGGGCCCGGCCCTTTGACATAAGCCTCCAGAGAACTTGTGATATAGTCCCTGTCTTGAGGAGAGATGTTGATGGTGGAAGGCTTGTAGGCCGGGTCAATACCCAGGGCCCTCAGCAGGGAGAGGTACTTTTCTACGCGATGTACGGCCTCGTTTGGGGGCGTAACGTGCCGGTTGGCAAAGAGATGGTTATACTCACGACAATACCCCTTCGCGAATCCAATCCGCACCAGGGCGCCGCTCAAGTAGGTCATGACACCGCTCTTCAGGTTGCCTTGAAAGTCTATGGCGACGTCAAAGTTCTTGCTGCGGAGTTCGTTGCGGAAGAAGCCGTTGACCGCAGAGGCGGTGTGGAGCAGGTTTAATGGTCCAAAAAGGCCCGCACGCCACTTCTTTCTGGGGAATACGATGACTTCATCTAAGTCCGGGTGTCCTTCCAGCAGTCCCGCCGTCCTGTCCTCCACCAGCCAGGCAATGTACGCGTACGGGAACTGGCGCCGCAGGCATCTGAGCGCGGGGAGCACGTGTGTGACGTCTCCAATTGCGCTCAAGCGCACTATAAGTATCTTTTCCGGACACTGCATCCTGTTGAATACCCGTGAATTAGGTCAAATAATAAATATACCCCCCCCGCGGGTGGGTGTCAAGGCAACTCTAAGATGTTTGACAATTATGCGTGACGAACGTAAAATCCTTAAATATTGTGAGCAACGGTATAGACGTTCCAAAAGACTTTTCTCTCACACGCCGGGGGAGGGTTACGTTCTTCTTAAAGGAGAAGTATGAGTATCCGGTATTAAAACAGACCTTGACGGATTTCTCCTTTAAGAAGCTTAACGAGGAAAACAGCGCATTTGTGGGACGCAGACCCTGTGTGGCAATCCCTGTGAACGGGCTGAAGGACAAGAGACTCATAATAAGACACTACAGTCACGGGGGCCTCTGGGGGAGGCTGGCAGGCGACGTACTCTGGGGTCAAAGCCGTCCGCTTAAGGAACTGTTTATCGCGGAAAGGGCGCTGGAGCAAAACGTCGACACCGCAGAGGTAGTGGCGTTAAGGTTTACAAACATCTTTGGACCCCTTTGCAGGGCGGATATATTCACCGTAGAGATTTCCGGTGGGGAAGACCTTATTACTTTTCTCACCGGCCGCACCGAAGGGGACGTCCTTTCACATAAAAGAACGCTTATCCGGCACACTGCCCGGGCCGTAAGAAGGATGCACGATGCCGGTATCTATCACGCCGACCTCCACCTGAAAAACATACTTGCAAAGGTGGATGACGGGTGTAAGGTCTATATAATTGACCTGGATAAATCCGAATTGCGCAGTGCCACCGCGGGGGGCGGTCTGTCAATCGAACAGAGGATGGACAACATCTTAAGGCTGGACAGGTCGGTGGAAAAGTTTGGAGAATGGAAGCCCGGCGCCGGACTTGTCACGAGGGCAGACCGTCTAAGGTTTCTCAGGGATTACCTGAGGGGGTGCACTGCCGAAGGCGTCACGGATTTTAGCGACTGGAAGGCTTTGGCGAGGAAATACGCCACCCGGCATGTGGCACACAGGCTCTGGTGGAAACTTCTGGGTGTAATGGGAATTAGACTATATGATTTTGAGGGGCAGGAAAGACAATAATGGCCGCTGACACACCTCTGGCGTTTATTGCCGGTCCCTTAGTCTCGTACCTGATCGGGGGCATACCATTTGCCTATATAGTGGCCAGGCTGTTTGGCGGGCTGGACATCAGGCGGGAAGGCAGCGGCAACGTAGGCGCCACCAACGTCGGCAGGGTAATGGGCTGGCGCTACGGCATATTGGTATTTCTGCTCGACACAGCTAAAGGGTTCATGCCGGTATATCTTGCCATAAAATATTTTGGCCTCGGTCCCGCCCATCCGCTTATCATACTGTGCGGCGCCGGTGCCATCCTGGGGCATACCTTCCCGGTATATCTGGGTTTCAAGGGTGGCAAGGCGGCGGCCACCAGCGTGGGTGTGTTCCTGGTTCTCGCGCCAAAACCCATCCTGGGCGGAATACTGGTGTGGTGTGTGGTACTGGCAATCACACGGTACGTCTCCGTTGGAACCATGCTGGGCGCGGTAGCATTCGGCACCCTGTGTCTGTATCTCAATCCCGACCCGTTTGGAGAGGGCAGGTACCTCATCGCCGTATCGCTCACCGTATCCTTCCTGATTATCCTGCGGCATAAGGGAAACATCAAAAGGCTCCTCGCCGGCACGGAACCACGGCTGGGACAGGATAGTACCGGCTAGTACTGGCTAGTAACCCATAAAAGCCGAACCCATTTTGCGCCCGGTAAGCCCACCAAAAACAGTTTTCAGAAAAAGGCAACTTTTTGTATCTTATTATTGTCCAAAAGGGTAGAGGTAAAATGCGGGATATATCCAGAGATATCATCATACAGGCGTCAAAAGGCGATATGAATGCCTTTGAGCGGATATACAAATCAACGTCCGGCTTTGTATACAACGTGGCCCACCGGATAGTAAATAATAGAGACGACGCGGAGGAGGTTGCACAGGAGGTATTTCTCACAATATACCGCACGCTCAAGGGCTTTCGCTTTCAGGCCTCTCTCAGGACCTGGATATACAGGATTACCGTCAACGCCGCAATCAACTATTCCAGAAAAAGATCAAAGAAGGACAACGCAGCGGCCGAATACAGTGAGAATCTGAAGAGGCCGGGCATGGATGATGAACTGGAAGAAAAGATTGACAAAGAACATCGGGAAAAGATTGTTAGTTCCATGTTGAAAATCCTTAACCCCGAACAAAGGGCCTGTGTGGTATTAAGGAATATTGAATGCCTGAGTTATCAAGAGATTGCTGAGGTCTTGGACATAAATATCAATACGGTGCGTTCCAGACTTAAAAGGGCAAGAGAACAATTAATGGCGCATGCAAGATACAGAGGTGTTAAAAATGAACTGTGACAAGGTACAAGAACTACTCCTCACTGATTATCCGGACGGCGAGATTACTGTAGATACGCGGGAACAGGTGGAAAGGCATCTGTTTGCCTGCGCACGCTGTCGGGAGTTTGAGAGAGCAGCCAGGCAAACGGCCTTTGAACCGTTTAAGGACGCGGAGGGCATCCCTCCGCCTGAGTCGCTCTGGTACCGGATAAAAGATACAATCGCAGAAGAGAGGGACAAACAGTCCTCAGCGAACGTTTTTACGAGGCTAAAACGTTCATTTTCCATTAAGAGACCCGTATTTGTTTTATCCACAGCCATGCTGATTCTAATTATAGCCGCGTCTGTAACAACATTACTGATGTCCCACCGACAGTCAAACCCTCAAGATGTTGTTAATGATTATCTGGAGGAGCAAATTCAGTACCTGGCATATTTCGATGAGGAAAACGGTGGTACTAATATGGATTATGTGGTTAACATAGAGGACTATTTTTCTTCAGAATGAAACTTTTGGGAGCCCTTGCCTGTCTAAACTATTGAAGGCAGACAAATCTTTGAAACACATTGAGGACACAGGGAGCCATGGACACTAAAACACAGATTTTAAAAAGGGCCGTACCGTTAATGCTGGCAGTAATGTTTCTTTCAGCCTCTCCGGCGTATGGAAAATCCTTTGGGGGAGGACACGGCAAGGGCGACAATCTACGTCACTTCAGCAAGGCCGATTTCATTAAGGAATTGGGCCTTACAGACACCCAGCAGGCCGAGATTGCGCAACTTCGGACGGAAAGCCGCAGGAAAATGATAGAAACACGAATGCTGCTGAAGGACAACCGCCTGAACCTGAAAGACGTACTGAGAAAATATGACTCGGACCGAAGCGAGATAGACCGGATTACCTCAGAAATTAAGCTTCTAACGGCGCAGCTCCTTGATGAACGGGTCGCTTCAATTCTACGGTTGAAAGAGATTCTGAACCGGGAGCAATTTGAGATATTTCAGGAAAAAGTAGCCGCCGCAAGAGAGAAGAGGATGGGTCGTCGAGAGAAAGGCCGGCGGCACGAGGAAATGAGTCCACGCAGAGGTGAGCGGGAGGACCACAAAGAACCGGAATAAAGGCAGGCCGGAAGGCATCAACCTGGAGGCCGGCGTGGCGGGTTCTGCACCCGCCGCAGCGGGCGAGAAGCTGGTCGACGCGGTGGGCGAAGGTATTAACCTGCTTTGTGCGCCGCGCGAAAGGGTAAAATGCTCTTAAGAACATTCAACAGGCGCGGCATTCAGCTAATTAAGGTCAGACCTTCCCTCACGACGGTGGTGGTTCGTTTATGAGGAGCCAGTATAATTCCAGCTGCCTGACCGCTTCCGTAAACTGTGCAAAATCCACCGGCTTGCGGACGTAGCTGTTTGCGTTCAACTTGTAGCTGCAGAGCATGTCTTTCTGCTCGCTGGACGTAGTGAGCACTACCACGGGAAGGAGCTTGGTCCGTTCATCCTCACGTATCCGCTGCAACACTTCCAAACCGTCTATCTTCGGCAACTTCAGGTCCAGTAAGATGAGCTGCGGCATATCTCTTGTGTCGCGCCCGGTGTGCGCGCCGGTCCCGAACAGATAATCCAGCGCCTCGACGCCGTCCTCCGCTACCACAACCTCGTTCAGGATGTTGTTCTGCTTGAGCGCGCGCATGGTCAGCGCCACGTCATCAGGGTTGTCTTCCACCAGTAGTATCGCCCTTTCAGTCAAGGTGCACCTCCCGTTGTTCGGTTGCTGTTAAAGCGTAAAATAGAACGTGGCCCCCTTTCCTACTGCGCCCTCAGCCCAGACATGGCCGCCGTGCCGGTGGATTATCCGTTGCACGGTGGCGAGTCCGATACCCGTACCCTCATACTCTGTTGCGGCATGAAGCCGCTGGAAAGCTCCGAATAGTTTACTGGTGTAGGCCGTATCGAAACCCGCGCCGTTGTCGCGCACGAAATATGCAGGCTCACCTTTATGCTCTGTAAAACCGAATTCTATTCTTGGACGTTCACACTTTCCAGTAAATTTCCAGGCGTTTCCCAGCAGGTTCACAAGTACCACCCGCAGCAGTCTCTCGTCCCCGTCTGCGACAAGACCGTCCTTTATAACGAACTCCACCTGCCGTTCGGGTTGTGTCTTCTGAAGCTCGGCGGCTACGGTTTGCGCCATCGCGCTCAGGTCAACCCTCTCATGATGCAGCTCGTTGCGCGTTACTCGTGACAGGTTAAGTAAATCCTCAATAAGTTGTGCCATACGCTGGCTGGCCAGCCGCACACGGGTAATGTAGTCCTGTGCCGTCTCGTCGAGCTTCTCGGCGTAGTCCTCCACAAGCGCCTTGCTGAATCCGTCGATGCTCCGTAACGGCGCGCGCAGGTCATGAGAGACCGAGTAGCAGAAGGCCTCCAGCTCCTTGTTCGCGGCCGCCAGCGCATCGCTCGTCTTTCTGAGATAGTCGCGTTGCTTCCTGAGCTGTTCCTCGGCGTACTCGTGCGCTGTGATTTCCGTGGAAAGTTCCCCGGCCATAGTATTGAAGCTGTCGGCCAGGTCGCCAATCTCATCTCGACGGGATATGTTTACTCTCTGCCCCAGGTCCCCTTCCGTAAACCGCCTTGTTGCGTCCCTTAGCCTCTTGATGGGCCTTGACGTCGAAGCGGCAAATAAGAATGCCACGCTGACAACCGCCGCGACACTGACCAGGCCTACTATAAGCGCTAAGAGGCCTATCATCTTTACCGGGGCAAAGGCCTCTGACTCGTCTATCTTCGCAACAAGCCCCCAGCCCAGGGAGGGGATGCTTTGATATGCGGCCAGTACCGTAACGTCCCTGTAATCAGGGGCTATGAGCGCCCCGCTCTTCCCCTCCAATGCCAGTCTCATGGGCTCGGCCCCGGTAGAATCCACCGGGATACTCAGCGTCAGCGGTGCATCAGGCGCATACAGCAGGGGTGAGAGGAATTTGATCTCATCCCCCGTCTTATTCCCCAGCAACACCTCTCCGGTCTCACCCAGCCCGGCGCGGTTGCCTGCAATCTCATTTAGAAATACCATATCATAGTGGTTGATGAGGACGCCTGACGGCTCGTCACTCCCCCTGGCGCTAATAGGCGCGGCAATACAAATGGAATTCGCTTCCAGGTAGGGCGTGTAGTGCGGGCTGCCAAAATAGGTTTCAGCGTAGTTTTTATCCACGGTTTTCGTATATGCTACATCATGGTTGGACATTACATTTCCAATTAGCGCCTCATGTGTGGATGCAACTACCCTGCCGTTCAGGTCCACGACTTCTATTTCCTTAAGATAGGGGTCAAGCGGTTTCTTGTTCTCTAATAGATGTTTACTCAGGGCAGTGGCGGTATCGTCCTTACCAGGTCCTCCAAGCCTAATTTTATCAAGGCTGTCTTTTATAAACTCGTCAGAACTGAAGTCTATGGTTCTTTCCTTCTTGCCCTCCATAAAGGCCTCAAGGTGAGCCTTTCTCGACTCCGCGACCGTCGTCAACCGGTGCAGCGTCTCTTCCTTCAGCGTCCTCCTCGCATGGATGTAGCCCAGGGTGGAGATTAAGACGATGGGTATGAGCGAGATGCAGAGTGTAAAGATTAGCAGTTTGGCCTTTATCGACTGGAACGGGTTTCGCTTTCGACCCGCTGAGCCGGTATCCGGCCTGGCGTGATTTTTCGAGGGCATCTTTTCCATAACAAATTAGTCCTACAGGTCGCAAGCTGGTGGAATGAGCTATACCCCCGGCAGGATTAACCCCCGGCCGCCGGTCAATCAACCGGCATGGTGTTGCCTTAATACCCTTACTTCAGCCAGCCTGCGGCGTCCTTCGCCCAGTAGGTGATGATTATATCAGCACCTGCCCTCTTGATAGACGTAAGGATTTCAAGGGCCGTCTCCTTCTCGTCAAGCCAGCCCATCTGGGCGGCGGCCTTTATCATCGAGAATTCACCGCTGACGCTGTATGCCGCCAAGGGATGGCTGAACTCGTCTTTTATCAGGCGGATGATGTCAAGATAGGGTAATGCCGGCTTTACCATAACGATATCGGCGCCTTCTTCGATGTCTATAGCGACTTCGCGGAGCGCCTCCCGCGCGTTAGCCGGGTCCATCTGGTAGGTGCGCCTGTCCCCGAACTTCGGCGGCGATTCAGCGGCGTCCCTGAAGGGGCCGAAAAACGATGAGGCGTATTTGGCGGCGTACGACATTATAGGGACGTTCTGGTAACCTGCGTCGTCTAAAGCCTGCCTTATCGCCCCTACACGGCCGTCCATCATGTCACTGGGAGCGACCATGTCGGCGCCGGCCTTTGCATGCGACAGCGCGGTCTTCTTAAGGAGTTCAAGCGTGGCGTCGTTATCAACGTCAAACTGCCCCGTATGCTCGTCTTTCACTATGTGGCCGCAGTGACCGTGGTCAGTATACTCGCACAGACAGACGTCCGTGATTATCAGTATGTCCTTTGTCTTCTCCTTCAGGGCCGCTACCGCCTCCTGCACTATGCCGTTCCCGGCATAGGCGCCGGTGCCCTGGGGGTTTTTTGCCTCTGGGATTCCAAAAAGAATAACACCGGGGATGCCCAGCTTTTCAAGCTCCACGGCCTCCTTTGCCAGGACGTCGACGGACATCTGATAGTTGCCCTTCATGGAGGGTATTTCCTTCTTCACGCCCTTACCGGGCCTGACGAAGAGGGGCATTACCAGGTCGTTTATGCTGAGGTCTGTCTCCCTGACCAGCCTTCTGATGGTTTTACCGCCGCGAAGTCTTCTGGGACGGTAGCCTGGAAACAGCATGTGACAGTATTCCCCGCTTAAAGTAATCGGCAAAACGGATATTATAGGGTTGCCGCGCAAGCATGTCAAACCGTTTGTACTTGACAACATTTATGCGTAAAGTTAAAATTTATGTAGAATTATAAATGTACATAAGATATGCATATTACTTGGCTTAGAATGGCCCGCAATGGAGCTCTTGAAGAAATACCGAATCAACATAATCCTCTTCATTTGTACCGCAGCGACTACTTACCTGGTTAACGGCCCTTATTACTCAATGGCCATAATGACCATACTGCTGTCCCATGAGATGGGTCATTTCGTGATGTGCAGGAGGCATGGGGTGGAGGCGACGGCGCCCTTTTTTATACCGGTTCCCTTTCCGCCCTTCGGCACGTTTGGCGCGGTTATTAGGATGAAGGGCTACATTCCCAGCAAGAAGGCGCTTTTTGACATAGGGGCGTCCGGCCCGCTGGCCGGGATGGTCTTTGCCGTTCCCGCCGTTATAATTGGTCTCACCCTTTCAGAGGTGCGCGCGGTGCCTGCCGCCGGAGATACACAGTATCTGGGGCTTGGTGAGCCGATACTGTTTACCTGGCTTGCGGGGCTTGTAATCGGAGATGTGCCTGAGGGGTTTGACATATATCTCCATCCGGTCGCCTTTGCGGGCTGGGCCGGGCTGTTTGTGACCGCCTTAAATCTGCTGCCTATAGGGCAACTTGACGGCGGCCATATCATCTATGCCCTGTTAGGAAAAAAGAGCCAGTTAGTCTACAAGCTGGGCATTTTTGCGTTCTGTTTTATAGCGGTGTTTTATTATCCGGGATGGATACTGTTTTGCCTGCTGTTGCTTGTATTTGGCTTTCGTCACCCCGCGCCCATGGACGAGGCTACCGGTCTTGACATGAGAAGAAAGCTCCTGGGTCTGGCCATGCTCGTCTTGTTCGTGCTGTGTTTCACGCCCTTTCCGCTGGAATTTGAGGCACCCTGACAGGGATTGCTGCCTGGCCCATAGAAAACCGGCACCATTTAGAGATTCAACGCTATGAGAAGAAAGATAGTAGTAGCCATGAGCGGCGGCGTCGACAGTAGCGTGGCTGCGTATCTGCTGAAGGAGCAGGGCCACGAGGTGACAGGGCTCTTCATGAGAATGGGCAACCTCTCCGAGCCGGGCACAATAAATGAATCCAGGCGCAGGAGTTGTTGCAGCCTGGAGGACGCATACGACGCAGAGCGAGTGGCAGAATCCCTCGACATCCCTTTCTATGTGCTGAATTTCAAGGAGGCGTTTGAGGAACTGGTTGACTATTTCTGCGCGGAGTACGCGCGGGGCAGGACGCCCAACCCGTGTATAGTATGCAACCAGAACCTGAAATTCGGCAGACTGCTCAAATTTGCACAGGAGATTGGCGCATCCCACCTGGCAACCGGACATTATGCCAGGCTGGAAAGGGTGGCTGGACGATACGCGTTAAAGACGGGCCTCGATACTCGAAAGGACCAGTCCTACGTGCTCTTCCCCCTGTCACAGCGGCAGCTTGCCCATGCCCTGTTCCCCCTGGGCGGGATGACCAAGGACGAGGTACGGAAAAAGGCCGCGCAGCTGGGCCTCAAGACCCAGGCAAAGCCCGACAGCCAGGAGATATGTTTCGTACCAGAGGGTGGTTATGGAGAGGTTATACGAGAACGATATCCCGGTAAGACCAGCGGTTCGGGACTTATAAAGGACACCCGGGGCCGGGTATTGGGGAGCCACCACGGTATCCAGTTCTTCACAATAGGCCAGCGCAGGGGGCTTGGCATAGCCACGGGAGAACCTTGCTACGTGGTGGATATAGACCCGACAGAGCGGACAGTAACCGTGGGAAGGAGCGAGGAGACGCTTGCATCCGAGTTCCTCGCTAAAGGGCTGAACTGGGTTGCCATTGAAAGACCTGGGGGCAAAACCCCTCTCAGGGCGGGCGTAAAGATACGCTACAACCACAGGCCCGCCCCGGCTGACATATACCCCCTCACAAACGAAAATGAGGAGATGGTCAGGGTGGTGTTTGATGAGCCGCAAAAGGCCGTCACACCCGGACAGGCCACGGTCTTTTACGATGGCGACGTGGTCCTGGGGGGCGGATGGATAGAGAGAAGCGCCTCCTTAACTAACGTCACACTGGAGTCTGGCTCGCGTTCTTGAGCACAAGACACAATATTGAGGATGAAAATTCGGATGAAAATACTAATCGTTATTTCCATGCTGGTTTTTACGGTCATAGCCGCCTCTCCCGTACTCGCTGAAGTATACACGGACGATGAGATTGCGGACGCCATCTTTAAGGCGGAGGGCGGGGAAAAGGCCGAGTTTCTCTACGGTATCAGGTCTGTTTCCTACAAGGATAAGGCCGACGCGCGCAGGATCTGTCTCAATACCATAAGGGACAACCGCAGGCGGTACACCGAGTACGGGCACAAGGAGTATCCCACCTTTCTGGAGTTCCTGGCCTCCAGGTACGCCCCCACTAGTGGGAAGGGTGTGGGCGAGTACGCGAAAAAAGTGAATAAAAACTGGATACACAACGTCCGGTTCTTCCTGAAAAAAGGCCGAAAGAGGTAAAGATATCGTTTTGATTTAAACGCCCTGCGTCCAGCTCCCTCTTTAATTGACAACCGGCCCGCGCGTAGAACAATCTACTTGAAAATGGACGTGAAAACTGCTAACTCTTCTGCATGGACAGTATAGCCAACGCGCTTCAGGTCGTCTCCGGCTTCGTATTCGGCTTACCACTGGTGGTGCTTATACTGGCCACCGGCTGCTACTATACAGTACGCCTCGTTTTCCCTCAGGTACGCAGAATTCCCCACAGTATCGCCATTACAATGGGGAAGTACAGCAAGGAGGGGGACCCCGGCGACGTCACCCATTTCCAGGCCCTGTGCGCGGCGCTTTCAGCAACGGTCGGTGTGGGCAATATCGCAGGCGTGGCGACTGCGATACATGCCGGCGGGCCGGGGGCGTTGTTCTGGATGTGGGTCTCCGGTTTTCTGGGGATGGCGATAAAGTACTCGGAGTGCACCCTGTCGCAGAGGTACAGAGTACACCACGCCGACGGCACGGTAAGCGGCGGCCCCATGTATTACATTGAGAGGGGCCTTGGGCCGCGCTTCAGGTGGCTGGCCGTAGTGTTCGCGTCGTTCGGGCTCCTTGCAACACTCGGCGGGGGCAACATGGTACAGTCCAACTCAGTGGCGATTGCATTTATCGACCAGTTCGCACTGACGAAATACCATGCTGACACACCACTCTCGACGCTTAACGGGGGCAAAGGCATCACGCTCGATGGGGGCGCAGGGTTTCAGGTGATACTCAACGATGGCGATTCGTTTGTCGTAGAGTTGTCAAGGGCAGAGACCGTGGGCCACTTCCTTGGGCTGATTAACAACAACCCCTCAAATCACGGCCGCGTAACGGCCTTCATCGCCCTCGACGAAGACAGTATTATATTAAACGACCATACCCGTGGCGACGGCAGGTTTTCGCTGCAGCCGTACGGCGGGACAAACACCCTCAAAGAGCTCGGCTTCCTCAAAGAGGGGAGGACACTCAACCACCTGTCAGATAATGAGATAGGCACTGTGGTACCGCAGAAATTGGCCTGGCGCGCGATAATAGGTCTTGTTCTATCCGGCATCGTGGGTGTGGTAATTATCGGAGGCATCAGGCGCATAGGGAAGGTGGCGAGCCGTCTCGTGCCGGTTATGAGTGCAATATACACGGCCGGCGCCCTGGCGATTATCCTCTGGAATATTACCAGCGTACCTGAGGCGTTTCACCTGATATTCAAGCATGCGTTCACGCCGACGTCCGCGGCGGGCGGGTTTGCGGGGGCTACGGTGCTCTATACCTTAAACTGGGGGATAAAGAGGGCCGTATTTTCAAACGAGGCAGGTCTTGGGAGCGCGGCTATCGCCCATGCGGCGGCGCGGACTAAGGAGCCCGTGCGGGAGGGTCTTGTGGCGCTGCTTGAGCCCCTGGTAGACACACTGATACTATGCAGCCTGACCGGTCTCGTTATTATAATCAGCGGGCAGTGGATGAGCGGCGCGGACTCGTCCGTGCTGACAAGAAACGCCTTCAACGCGGGCCTGCCCGTCGTCGGCGGCTTCATAGTTACCACCGGGCTGATACTCTTTGCCATATCAACGGCAATAAGCTGGTCGTATTACGGCGACCGCTGCGCCCAGTACCTGTTCGGGCCGGTGGCGCTCATACCTTACAGGTGCATTTTTCTGCTTTTTCTGTTCACGGGAGCCATGACGCAGCTGCGCTTCGTGTGGGGTTTCTCGGACATTGCAAATGCAATGATGGCCTTTCCCAACCTTATCGCACTGGTCGCGCTCAGCCCGGTGGTCCTGTACCTGACGAAGGACTATTTTTCCAGACAACACCGGAGGGCGCACCGGTGAAACGCTCGGTCATACGGACTGTCCCCGAACACTCGCTGGAACTAATCGCGATCTTTGCGGCCTTCACGGGAGCGACGGCTGCCTGTCTGGCCGTCTTGTTCTTCATCTTTAACGAAATAACCGTCCCCAACGTTGTAAACTGCATCATACTGGGATTCGTTGTAATAATGGGTATGGTAAGGCACGACCGGCTGGGCTGGTTCAGTGTAGAGATAGGGTCGGCTACAAACGCGCTGGTATTCTTTATTTCTTATTGTCTTGTGGGAAGTGACTATAGCATCAACTACATGTATGCCATTGGCTTTACCCTGTCAATGGGCACGGCCGGCTACTTCGCGAGCGTAGCGGCACAACAGTCCTACGGCCTTGAAAAGGGTCCCGACCGCCTCGAAAAAGAGGATTTCCCGCATATTACGAAAGAAGAGGTAGAGGGTGGCAAAACCGGCGCACAGACACCGCTTGATTTAAAGGAAGGTTAAAACCGGTATAAACTGCCATGCTCAACCATTCGATAAGAACGGGACTCAGCTTCGGCCTGACCTCGGGGATTATAACGACACTGGGGGTCGTTGTAGGCCTGCACGCAGGCACTCATTCAAAAATTGCCGTTCTCGGTGGCATATTAATTATAGCAATAGCTGACGCCTCCTCGGACGCCCTGGGTATCCACATCGCTGAGGAATCTGAAAACATCCACACACAAAAGGAGATATGGCAGGCGACAATCTCCACCTTTGTGTTCAAGTTCTTCTGCGCGCTAACGTTCGTCGTGCCGGTACTAATGCTGGACCTGCAGACCGCAGTTGTAGTGAGTGTGATATGGGGATTGTCGGTGCTGAGTATCCTGAGCTACATAATCGCCAGAGAGCAGGACAAAAAACCCTGGGTCATAATCGGAGAGCACCTTCTAGTTGCGGTAGCGGTAATCTGCGCCACTCATTATATTGGCGACTGGATTTCCTCTACCTTCACATAAGCCGTTGCAGAACGCGCCGCGTCGCACCCGCCTTACAATGTAGTATTCGAGCTCGCCCTACGCAATGCAGAGTAAACTCTGCCACTACAAATTTTATCGGTTGGGAGATACGTTTTTTGTCCTCGCAAGGCCAGAGCCCTGCGGCACCCCCTGCTGTCTTGCCGTCCTTGGTTGCCCGCTGCCGGGGCCGGGATTCTCCTTACAGTCCCAACTCTTCTTTGATTGCTTCCTGCATGCCCCAGGTGTCCTTTTCTGTCTGCTCTCCCTTCTTGTTCCAGTATTTTGTCTTGCTAACCTGCTTGCCGTCTTTGAAGGTCTGCTCCATGCGCACCTCGCCGCTGTCGTAGTATGTCCGGACTACACCCTCCAGTTTGTCGTCCTTATAGGTTCCCTCACGGTAAAGCGGCCCGGTAACGTGGTACTCCCTGGCCGGACCCTGCTTTACACCATCAACGTAGATCCACTCTCCTTTAAGCGACCCACCGTCCAGGTACGTTTTGAGCATCCCGTGGAATTCGCCGTTCCTGGCCTTCACCTCCCACTTTAAGTCTCCACTCTTGTGGTAATGCTTTATCAGACCTTCCTTTACGCCGTCTTTGTCGGTCCACACCCCCTCCAGCCGGCCGTTATCGTAGCACTTTCTGACCGTGCCATCCGATTTTCCGTTCTTGTAATTGCCTTCAACTAATATCCTGCCGTTGTTATGGTAGGCCTTTACGGGACCGTTCTTGACGCCGTCCTTGTAGTTCTCTTCGACTAGCAGCGTTCCGTCCTTATTATATTGCTTGAACACACCGTCTTTTTTGCCGTCCTTGTAGTTTTCGATGGTTTGCACCTGTTTATTGTCATAGTACGTCTTGAACTCGCCACTCTTTTCCGTCTCCTTCTTCTCCGCGGCCTGCCTTTTCTCTATCATTTCGTCGAACGTATCCGCTTCCGCACTGACTACACCCAGACAAATCATCGTTGTTGCTATCAGCAGGAGAACCAGATTCTTCATATCATACTCCCTTGCATTATTCGCCCAGACGGTGCCATCCCGAAACAATTATGTCTCCAGATATTTTATACTGACAACCGGCTTTTTATACACTAAATCTGAAATCAATCATGTCGCCGTCCTGGACCTGGTAGGTCTTGCCTTCCAGCCTGACAAGCCCCTTTTTCCGGGCCTCCGCGACTGAGCCGCACTCGATAAAGTCCTTAAAGGATACAACTTCCGCCCGGATGAATCCCCTCTCTATGTCGGTATGGACCTTGCCCGCCGCCTTCTGCGCGACCGTACCCCTCTCCACGGTCCATGCCCTTACCTCGTCCTTCCCAACGGTGAGAAACGAGATAAGGCCAAGATGTTCATAGCAGACGCGGATGAGCCTGTACATGGCAGGTTCCTCGATGCCAAGGTCCTTAAGAAATCCCTCCGCTTCCGCATCGCTCATCTGCGCTATCTCCATCTCAATCTTTCCTGCCGAAGATACCACGGGGAGTTTGAATTTTTTGGCGAGGACCTCCTGCTCTGTAATCCCTTCCCTGCCGAGGGAATCCTCGTGGATGTTTACGAGCATGACCTCCGGCTTGATTGAGATAAACTGGAGGTGTCTCATCGCAATGTTTTCTTCTTCGCTGAAGTCAAGCCTTCTCAGGGGGATTTCTTGCTCAAGAGCCTCTTTGCATCGAAGGAGGACGTGCCTTTCCTCTTCATTTTGTTTCTTGCCCCTTTTTTCCGCCTCTTTCATGCCGCCAAGCCGGGTGTCTATCAGTTCAAGGTCGGACAATATAAGCTCAAGTTCGACGGTCTCAGCATCCCTCTCAGGGTTAACGTCACCCAGGGGGTGGGCAACGGAGTCATCTTCGAACTCCCTTATGACATGGACCACGGCGTCAACGTCCTTAATCATGTCAATGACCTTTCTGTTCTGCCGGGCATCACCCCTTGTTATGCCCAGGTAGTCTAC